>QHXA01000351.1:0-2334 GCA_003222755.1 Acidobacteriota bacterium | reverse complement strand
TTTTATCCTGTTTATGTTCGCGAGGTAATCGACATGATCTATCACATCCTTGCGTCCGATGAGTGGAAATCAGCATCGCGCAATGAATACTACAGCCCGGACTCATTCGCGGTGGACGGCTTTATTCACTGTTGCACGGAAGAACAGTTGGAATACGTGGGTGAGCGCCACTTTCGCGGCCGGCAGGGTCTGGTGATTCTATGCATCGAAGAGGGCGCATTGATGGCTCCGGTCAAGTACGAGGATCTGAACGGCGAGGGCATGTTGTTTCCGAACCTGTATGGGCCGATCAATACCGGGGCCGTGCGGAATGTGACCTTCACAATTCCTTCGTCATAAAAACGCTGTTGGGGTCTTCGACGTAATCCGCGAACGGGCCGCACTCCTCGAAACCAAACTTCGCATACAGAGTGCGCGCGGGGATGAACGCATCCATTGAACCGGTTTCCAGACTCACTCTCCTGTAATTTCGGCGCCTGGCCTTCTCTAATATGTGTTCCACCATCCTCGCAGCGACTCCCTTGCGTCGATGGTTCGAAGCAGTGCGCATCGACTTGATTTCGCCGTGCTGCGGATCCAATTCCTTCAGAGCGCCGCAACCCATCAGTTCGCCGCCGTTCCACACGCTCCAGAATGTGATATCCGGTTTACGCAATTCTTCCAGGCTGAGCGCGTGCATGCTTTCCGGCGGGGAATTTTCAGCCATGTTCTCCAAATGCTCGAGCAAGAGTTCAGTGATCTCCGAGCCGGTCAAATCGTCATTTTTGATTTCCATCAAACGATCTTCTTGGACTTAACGCGACGCATCAAGTGAGGCGGTTCCTGTGAGGGAAGCGGGTGCTGCGGATTGGATGGCTTTCGGGGTTTATTGAAAAAGATGAACAACGCGACAATCAGAATCGCGATAAGTCCCTCCGAGACGAGCAGTCGCTGAATCGCAGCGCCTGCCGTGACCATTGAGCGAATCGCGAGGCTTGCCAGAACAACTGAAAAGAACCCAAGCAGCATCTTCCGAATATCGAATCGGTTCATCATGTCGTTCTGCCTCATTCCGCGAAATTGAAAAACTGGGCGATAACTTTCTTCGCTTCCTCCGGTCCTGTCACTTCAAGCCGCATAGGTGCTTTTCCCGCCTCAATAACAATATTGAACTTCAGAAACGGGCAGCATTGCCGCTCCATGTCGACCAGCTGCGCGACCTGAGTCAATGCCTCCGATGTCGCGGCGAAATTGTACGCATAACCGTCAGGCAATTCCGTCACAGTGACCCGCATTTTCCGGAAGACGTCAATGATGGTCTTTCGACGTTGCCGTAGTTCCGGTTCGCTCAAGGTGCACGCGATGGGAAGGTTCGTGTTCGTCATATCGGGTGTTCCTTTTTTACTATGTCATCCGGCTTTGCACAAGAACTCGAAATTGAGAGCCCGAACCCTCTCCCTCTGGGAGAGGTCGGCGCGCCGCGAAGCGCGCCGGGTGAGGGTCGAAGTTACGGCAAACACTGAACCCTCACCGGCCGCCTTTATCGAGGCTTCGCGCTATCGCGCTTCGCGGCGGCCGACTCTCCCAGAGGGAGAGTGATTTCGCGATCCATCTTTTGCGATTTGGACTTTTTGTGCAAAGCTATGTGACCCCATGCTGCCACTGAAAAGCAAGATCGCAATGGTCACCGGCGCGAGCCGTGGAATTGGACGCGGCATCGCCGTCGTTCTTGGCGAGTGCGGCGCTACCGTATACGTCACCGGGCGCAGCCGTCGCGGCGGTCCGGCAGCCGCAGGTGTTCCGGGAACGATCGACGATACGGCAGACGAAGTGTCCCGCCGCGGCGGGCAGGGCATTCCCGCCGAGTGCGATCATCGCGATTCCAAACAAGTCGACGCGCTGTTCGCGCGTGTACGCGAAGAGCACGGACGGCTCGATCTGCTGGTCAATAACGCGTGGGGTGGTTACGAGGGCCATTCCGGCGGACTGAGGCCGAGAAATTTTTGGGATGCGCCATTGTCGTTGTGGGACTCCATGATCGAGGGCGGTCTTAAAACTCATCTGCTCGCGACTTACTTCGGCATCCCTCTGATGCTTCCGCACAAGAGCGGACTCATCATCAGCACCATTGCGTGGGATCACGACAAATACATCGGCAGCTTCTACGATATTGCGAAGCACAGCATCGCGCGCATGTTGTGGGGGCTGGCGCTCGAACTGAAACCGCACGGCATCGCCACCGTCGCGCTTGCTCCCGGATTCACGCGCACCGAGCGAGTTCTCGCGGCCTTCAAGATTACCGAGGATCAATGGCGCGGTGTGCCGTATCTGAAGAAAACCGAGAGTCCGGAATAT
>QHXA01000350.1 GCA_003222755.1 Acidobacteriota bacterium | reverse complement strand
CTTGTGTACCTGCCACAGGGCGAGGCGGGAATAGCGGTCGGCCGCAGGATTCGCAAAATTAACCCGATAAACCAGCATCTGAATCATGTCGCCGACGGCGCGGAAATCCATTAGTTCGCCGCCGATCCACGAGCCCTGCCGGATGGGGAGCCGCTCATCACCCACCCGCTGATAAATCGGCGCATCAGGACTCAACTTGAATTCCCTCGGCTGGCCATTTACAACGATTTTCATGGCCGTTCCATCCCACGAGGTCAGCACACCTTGTTGCCATTCGAAGGCATTTTTCTTGTCGATCAGCCGGAAAAGAATTTCTTTGATGGAAACTCCGCCTGACGGCGGCAAGATACCCTGTTCAGTCACGAATGAAACGTCGGATGACGTCAACACGGTGGGGTAAAAGGATTGTCGAATGAACGCCGCCAAGCTGGCCGCATCCATGGATTGAGGTTCGCCTTGGCCCAGCAGTCCCATAAAACGGCGGGCCTCGGTGAAGTTCGAAACGCCGGCGATAGCGAGAATAGCGTCCTTCCAATCAGCAAAGGATCGCGAGGTCGTGAACGGTTTCGGCTCGGGATGCTTGTATTCGCAGATCGTCGACACAAGATATGGAATTTTTTCGTCGAAGATGTTCTCGGCGTCTTCGGTGCGCCCTCCACACGTCGAACTGTAAAGCGCGTTGATCGGCTGATCCTGGTAAGCTGCGATCACACCTCGCGTTTCGGTGACAGCCTGAGTAGATAGAGCATTCTCGGTCCCCTGGCCCATGTACACCTGACACGCATCAGTTGCGCAAATGTCGTAACCTTCGTTCTTGTATTGCCCGAGGTTACGCATGATGTACGTACGAGCCGCGACAGCCTGCGCCTTGAGCGCCTCAATCTCGCCGAACGTTACGGGGTTCAATTCGTTCGGAACGACACCCAACAAATATTCTTCCAGCGGAAGTTCGTTGACTACGGTGAATGTGTTTCGGGAATTTCCAAAGACCTCGATTTTTCCACGGTAACTTCGATTGTCGAATTCGACAGGCATACCGCCGGCGTCGATCTGCGTTTTCACGCCTTTCGGCAAAACAATAATTCTTCCACCATCCAGCTCCACAAGGGTGCGGTATTGAAGATTCGAGTTCGTCACCACCCCCGCAGCCGCAGGATCCAGCGAGAGGACCATCGTGAACTTGGCCGTCCGAGTACGATTCTGTTGGATTGTGAATGCATTGGCGGCGCGCAGACTCACCGTCGCAGCGTTCTGAGTAAGGCCGATTCTTACTGTAGGTGCGGTCTGCGACCGCACTGGGCGCTCATAGAGCGCCCCTACAGTCAGAAACAACGCCAGAAGACAGCGTTTCCGCATTACCTAATGTTATACAAGAATGTGAACTGAAGATCGAGATGATCGCCATCGAACCCAGACGGCAATTTGGCGAATGGATTCGATGCAGTGATCGACCCAAATGCAGCGCGATCCAGGGGGTCTGTACCGGAGTTCGCGACGATGTGCGGGTTTTGGATGCCGCCATTCTGGCTAATAGTGAAAATGATCACGACCCGGCCTTTTTTGCCCAGACGAGCAATTTCCGGAATTAGGCTGTACCAGTTGTAACGAACACGGTTGATAACCTGGTTCATGTACGGGCCGAAGTCATAGCCTTTGGTATCCGAGAGAATAGTCGGTTCTTCTGTGGAGAAATTCGGATCTTCCTGCCCACTCGGCAATCCCGTACGCGGGCCTTGGTACCGTCGGCGGTTTTCCTCGAGCTGCTCCTGAACAATGCGGCCGGCGCTGTCCATCAGATTCGGACTTCTTAGGGCGTTCGGATTGGTATTCTGCGCCAACTGCTGAGGAGGCTTATTCTCCGGCTGCTGCTGTTGCTTAAGCGTTTCCGGCTTCGGCTGTTCCTGCGATCCCGCTCTCGCTTGTTCGGTGGTATCTCCCCGAGATGCCTTGGGCTGTGCATCTGGGCGTGCGCCTTCCTTGAGAATGTCGTCCGGCCCGATGACGGGCGGCGGAGTCTGAGGCTGTGGTGGCGGCGGCGGTGGTTGATTCTGCGGCTGCGGGACCGGTGGTTGAATCAATGGCTTTTCTGGAATAGATGGCGCGGATCGCGGCCGTAGAGCGTCGGGCGGCATGACCAACTCGGTTAGCTGCTGTTTACTGAGATCGTAGTCCTGGCCCATGATCCGAATGATTCGTTTTGGAGTCGAAGTCAGAAGATCGGGATTCAATGCGAGGATAGCCAAGAGACAAATGTGTATGCCGATCGAGATCAGCAGAGTCTTGCTGCGCCGCGGCTGAAGCTCGAAATCCTCGTCTTTTGCAAACAACATTTCCGTCACCGTAACACAAGTCGTTCGGCTATGGCAGCGTTAATGCGCATTGCCAATTCCAGCGCCCGAAGGCCATCTTCGCCGCCTACAACGGGCGGTCGACGCTCCTCCACGCATCTGGTAAAAGCCGCTAGTTCCAGCTTCAGAGGCTCTTGGTTCAGAGGTTGCAGCTTTCGCTCCGTCACACGTCCCATTCGTAACGAAACCATCGTTCCGGTTTGGCTCGCGTAATCGACCGAAATGTAGTCGTGCGGTTGAAAAAAACGAAGCTTCCGCGTCTTTTCAAAACTGACGCGGCTCGCCGTGAAATTTGCAACACATCCGTCGTCAAATTCGACGCGCGCATTCGCGATGTCGGCCTTCGCCGATAGGATGGGAATCCCGACTGCCCGAACCTCGCGGACGGCCGCGGGTACCAAGCTGAGCACGATGTCGATGTCGTGAATCATCAGATCGAGTACGACGTCGATATCCAGGCTGCGCGCGGAGAATTCGGCCAGGCGGTGGATCTCGAAAAACTGGGGTTTCGTTGCAAGCTCGCACGCAGCGGCGACAATCGGGTTGAAGCGCTCGACGTGGCCGACTTGTAGTACACGGTTCTGCAACCTCGCAGCATCAGTCAGAGCTCGGGCCTGTTCGGGTGTTGAAGCAATCGGCTTCTCAACGAGAACGTCAATTCCGTGTTGGAGAAGATCCACTCCGATGCGCGCGTGGTCGACAGTAGGAATTGCAAGACTCGCCGCGTCGATCCTGCCGAACAGCTCGCGGTAATCCGTAAAGGGAGTGGTTTTGTATTGTGCGGCAATTTCCTCGGCTCTCGATTTCTGTAAGTCGACAACCCCGACGAGCTCCACATCCGCGAGTTCCGAGTACAGGCGCGCATGGTGCCTTCCGACATATCCAACACCGATGACCGCCACCTTCACCACTATACCACCGCCACGATCGAGATATCGGCCGCGTCTGCGTCGCGGACGAGGTCGTCACGATCAATCATTAAGGTCTTCCGTGCTTCTATCGCCAAAGCCGACACTTTTAGACGCGCCATCAGCTTTACGGTAGCCAACCCAATTACGGGCACGTCGAAGCGCAAATCCTGGTTCGGCTTCGCCAGTTTAACAATTCTTAACATGCGGCCATTAACCAGCGATGCGGCTCTTTGCATCACCGCATCCGTACCTTCCATTGCCTCCAGCGCAATGCAGGCCCCGTCGGAAACAGCGACGGTCTGGCCTAAATCGAGACGCCCAAGTTCCCGCGCGATTTTGTATCCGTACTCCAGGTCGCGCCTCTCGTCCTCGGACGGCGCACGACGCGTGAGCACACCCGGTTCGGGCAGCAGCGGCCGCAGAAATGCGGTCGACTCGATCAGATGAATTCCTTCATCCTCGAGCATCTTCGCTACGCCACCAATCAACGAATCGGTGTTTTTCGTAGCCAGGCTTGCAAGCAACTGGATCATTTTCAGATCGGGAATGATGGAACTGAAAATCAGCTTGTGCTTGACCTGGCCGGCCATGATCGCGTGGTTGACGCCTTCGGACTTGAATGTCTTGATGAGCTTTCCGAGCTGTCCGAGTGACATCCAATACACGGTTTTGGCATGCTGCTCGATCTCGGGAAACGTTTCTTCATTGATGGCCGCGACCACCATATCGAGCCCCTGTGTTCGCGCAGCTTCCAGCACAAGGAACGGAAACTTTCCATTTCCAGCAATGAGACCGTACCTACTTGATGACGCCACGATCCGTCGTCTCGATGAAATCTATGATCGTCTGAACTTCTGGAGACTGCAGTTTTCCCCTTATCGCTTCGACAGCCTGCGTGGTGTTGAGCTTGGATTGCAGCAGCAGTCGGAAAGCTGTCCTGATATTTTTGATCTGCTCCGCGGAGAAGCCCTTTCGCTCGAGCCCAAGGGTGTTCGGCCCGTAAGCTCGCGTGCTGCGTTCGCTGACCGTTTTTGAATACGGCAGCACGTCTTTTGTGACGACGGTATAGCCGCCAACATATCCATGTGTGCCGATACGGCAGAACTGATGCACGCCGGAAAATGCGCCCACGGTAGCGTGATCTTCAATGATGACATGACCCGCCAAAGTCGCTGCATTGGCCATAATGATGTGGTTGCCCAACGTGCTACATGCGCGTATGCCATCAAAAAATTATGATTCCCGATTCGCGTGTGCCCGCCACCGCCCTTAGTGCCTCGATGGATGTTTACGTATTCGCGGAAAACGTTGTGATTGCCGATTGTAAGAAAGGTTTCTTCGCCTTTGAATTTCAGATCTTGCGGCTGAAGACCGATCGTTCCAAAAGGATAAAAGTGATTACTGTCCCCGATCGTGGTTGGACCTTCGACAATCACATGTGAGTCGAAGCGGCACCCGTTTCCGATCCTTACTCGAGCACCGACTCGGCAGTATGGCCCAATCATCACATCGTGACCGATTTCAGCCTCGGGGCTCACAATAGCAGTCGTATGAATCACGGCTGCTGACCTATGGAGGAAAGCAGAATGGCTTCTGCCGCCAATTCAGAACCGACGTAGACCTCGCCTTTCATTTTCCAGACGATCGCCCTTCGTCGAATAACTTCAACCACGATCCTCATTTGGTCGCCCGGGACAATGGGTCTGCGGAATTTCGCTTCGTCGATGCCCATGAAATAAACCAGCGTTTTCGTGAGGTCGGCATTTTTCTCGAGCAAGCCCAAAATTGCGCCTGCTTGTGCCATGGACTCAATCGTCAGAACGCCCGGCATCACCGGGGCGCCTGGAAAATGACCATTGAAAAACGGCTCGTTAATGCTGACATTTTTCAGCGCAACGATTCGTTTATCCTGATCGACCTCGAGCACACGATCGACCAGAAGAAACGGATACCGATGCGGAAGAATCCGCATGATCTCGGCGATTCGAAGTTCGTTCACTATTTCTTGGCAGGCTCGGTTGCCTTTGGTGCTGCGGCGGCAGGAGCTGCGGCTGGCTTTGTCGGCGTCGCATCGATGCGGCGGATGACCTCAGTCGTGATATCCGCGACGTCCTGACTGTAAATGATGCTGTTCGCCTGGCTGGACAGATCGAAAACAACAGCGAATCCATTTTCATTGGAGTAGTTCTTAACCACTTCTTGCGCTTTCTCTGCGATCGGCCGGAACAGCTGCTGCTGAAGATCGCCGAGATCTTTCTGCGCGTCATCATTCATTCGCTGAAGCTCTGTATTCAACTTATCGATCTGTTTAGCAAGATCCGCCTTCGCCGTTTCGCTCAACGCTTTATCGCCGGTTTGAAGCTTTGTTTGCGCATCTGCCATTGCCTTCTGCTTGTCCTCAAATTCCTTCTGGCGTCGACTCAGCTCTGCCATGAACTTCTCTTGCGCTTTTTTCCCTTCAGAATTCTCGGTCACCGCCTTTTGAAAATCGAGCACCGCAACGCGGCCCGCTCCCGCGGCTGCGCCAGCGGTCGCCTGCGCGAACGCCGCCACAGGCAGCAATAGTCCAATCAAAACAAATAAACTGAGTTTTTTCATCTCACCCTCGTTTCTAGAAAGTTCTTCCAACTGTAAATTTGAAATCATGTGCCTTTTCCTCGATCCGGAAAGGCAAACCGGTCGCCTGGCCATAAAACAGGCTATGAATACGATTCGGATTCACCGCGAAAATCAGGCGGAACGGCGCATTAATAACTGGCATCATCACCTGAAGCTCGATGCCGGTGCTGCTTCTGAAACCGGAGTTCGTGCCTGGCAGGAATCGCACCTGCTCGGTCGTGAGCACGCCTTCGCTGTTGAAGACTTGTCGTGTCAACTGGTTCTTCTTCAGCACCCACGAATTCCCGATGTCAAAGAACGGCGCCATCGTGAACACCCGGCCGATAATCGGAATCCGGTATTCCAAATTCAGAACCCCCTGCGTGTCGCCGCCGACATACACGACATCATCGAAAGGCCGGGACACGGTATTTCCCGTTTCGGGGTCCGTCACGTTCACGTTCCGCACGACATAAGCAATGGGCGTGATTTGGCGGAAATCAAATCCGCGGATATCAAAATCACCACCGAGGAAAAACCGTTGATAGTATGGGACCGCAGTGTTTCGGAATCCCGACACAAATGAACTGAGGAACCGGACAGCAAGCGTATTACGGCCCTTATTCATGGGATGGAAAAACCGATAATCGAGTGTCGGGCGGAAGTAGTTCACTGTGCCGCCGAGAAGGCCGCCGGTATACTCGAAAGTCGTCGATAAGCTCGATCCGCTTGTCGGACTGATCGCGGGACCATTCGTGCGGTTGAAGCTGAAGCTCGGGATCAATGTGTGCGCGTGGAAATCCGAAAACCCTCCGCCTCCCGCGGTCGAAATGAACGATTGGTCTTGTTGCGTCCGGACGCCGCCAAAATACTCTTGGGTCGCCTCATTGATGGCGCTCGTTTGTGAATGGTTAATTCCGAAATTCAAGCCGACCCGGTTCCAGATCTTGAACGGATAGCTTCCAAAAAGGTTGAAGCCCGCACCCTTCTGTTCAAAGTTCAGACGGTTCTCGAAACCTAATCCCTGGGGCAGTTTGCTGGGATCGAGCCCAAAGAGTTCACGTGCTTGATCGTATTTAAAGCTGGTATTGAAAACGGTGAAGCCCGTTGTCAGCGACCGATCGAATAGATACGGTTCTGTAAAGCTGAACTGATACTGCGACTGCCGTGTTCCACCTTGAAGGGTGACAGCCAGTGTTTCGCCGAACCCGAGGAAGTTGTTGGTTTCATAGCTCAGGCCCATGAAGCTTCCGCCGATCCCGCTGACGCCGCCATTGAAGCCGATCGAATTGCGGCCTTTTTCTTTGACTTTGAGATTGATGTCGACCTGAGGCTCCGTCGGGCTCGGCTTGACTTCAGCATCTTCCGGTTTGATTTCGTCGAAATATCCTAACTGATTCAACCGTTGCAGGCTCATGTCCCAAGCCGCCGAATTGAAAACCTGGCCTTCTTCAACCATGACTTCACGTCGTATCACCTTGTCGCGCGTCGTCGTGTTGCCGGCAAATGCGATCCGATTCACATAAAATTGACGATCCTCGTCGACGTTAATGGTCAGATTGACCACCTTCTTCGTTTCGTCGAAGTCCTGAAGCGGCACGGCCGTGAAGTTAATGTAGCCTCGTTGGCCGTACAGCTTCTTCAGGTTGTCAAAACTCTTCCGAAGCCGCTCCTCGTTGAAAACCTCCC
>QHXA01000349.1:14396-19013 GCA_003222755.1 Acidobacteriota bacterium | reverse complement strand
GATCTGTTGGGACTGCGAGGGGTACCAAGGTCCTTGTCCGATCACTTCGCCCGCGTACGTCAATCGCAAAGTCAGTTCCTGATCCAATTTCAGCGGGCGGGGGAAGATCACAGTGACGGTGTTCGCCTTTGCATATTGGTAAAACGGCACCCGTTCGGCTGCGTCCGTGAAGATGGAGGCAATGCGCAAGCTCGGAGACAGATCGAAATTCCATACCCTCGCTCCGTCCATGCGCGGTTTGATGCGGATTGTAAGTTTTGCATCGACCTTGTTCTCGGGCCCCGCGGTCCCATCAAATTCATACGCGAGGATGTCTACCGGCGACTTGTTCTCGTGAGCAGTCGACTCTGGATTTCGTGCCTCACTTCGTTGATTGAAGCTGCCCCAAACATCGGCGACGGTTGTGTTACCGATCTCGCGCACTTGAAAAATAGCAACTTCTTCCGCCGCGCGGATATCGAACCCGACATTGAACGATCCAGTCTTGTCACCCTTTAGCTCAACGAAAAACAGCGGTTTCGGCGCTGGCTCCAGGAAGTCTGCAACCAGCCGGAGGTCGAGAGCGGTCCCGCCGTCGCCCGTAGATGAAGTCCAGGAATCGAACTGCGCCACGTCATCGGCCGATACGTCCTCTTGTGCGTGCTGAGAAATTTCTTTCCTGATCTCTTCGTAAGTATTGTCCGTGAACCGAAAGACTGCAGATTGAAACGCCTCGTTGAGAATCGGCGTGCCGGTGAACTTATACATCTGTTGCTTCTCGATCGGATCAGGAGGAATCGCCACAATTTCACCGCTGCCGATGAAGACCGCGCCCGTAACTTTCCCGTTTATCGGTTCGAGAAACGCGATGGCGCCACGATTGAGCGCAAGGGTCAATACATCGCGACGGATCGTGAGGTCGCGCACAGTGTAGATCTGGTTTTTATCCAGGCGGATTTTCGAAAGCTGCGCCAAGATGTCGTCCGCTTCACCCGGCGTGGAGCTTTGAAAAACAGCTCCAAACATCGCGATGAACAGACCAATCACAACTTGCATTGTGCGAAATTCTACCGAAACACTGTGGGGGCGGTCTATGACCGCCCAGGATTCCGCAATCGAGACATCGCGGGCGGTCATACCGCCCCCGTGGAGTTTGGACATTTCGCACCGCGGAGCGGTGCTGGGAAATTAGCCAGGGGTACGCCCGTTTTTTGCATACCCCTGGAATACTTTGACAACTGTGCAGTCCGCACCCTGAAAAGGGTGTCGCGGACTCCTTGCACCCCTGCCGGGGTGCGATTCTTGGTGCGTCTCAATACCAGGGGTACGCAAAAAACGCGTACCCCTGGCTAACTTCCCATCACCGCTCCGCGGTGCGCGGGCGGTCATAGACCGCCCTACAGATGTGCCCTATACCACTCGATCGTATGCCGGAGTCCTTCCTCGAAACTGATCTTTGGTTCGTATCCGAGATGTTCCTTAGCGCGAGTGATGTCAGCCTGGGAATGCTTGATATCGCCCGCCCGGGATTCCGCGTAGACTGGAGCGATATCGTTCACCATGATTTTGGTGATGTGATGAAGCATCGAATTCACCGTGATCCGATCACCGCAGGCAATATTGAATACCTGTCCAGCGACGCCCGGCAACTGGCACGCGAGCAAATTCGCTTCAACCACGTTTTGCACGTACGTGAAATCACGTGACTGCAGGCCGTCTCCATAAATCGTCGGGCGGCGGCCCTGCAAAACAGCGGGAATGAACAGAGCCAAGACGCCGCTGTATTGCGACGTTGAATCCTGCCTCGGCCCAAAGACATTGAAATAGCGCAGGGATACGGTCTCTAGGCCGTAAGCCTTCGTGAAGACTCTGCAGTACATCTCGCCGAACAGCTTTTGCGCACCGTAGGGTGAGAGTGGGTTCGGCATCATCCCTTCATGCTTCGGCAGGGTCGGGCTATCGCCATATAAAGAAGATGAGGACGCGTATACAAGGCGTTTCACTCCGGCGTCGCGGCTCGCAAGCAGCAAATTCAGTGTGCCGTTCACATTCGCGTGATGCGATTTCAAGGGGTCGAGAATGGATTTCGGGACCGAGGGTATTGCCGCCTGATGAATCACGTAGTCGGCGCCTTGGAGAAATTCGGCAAGATTCTTTGCGTCGGCGATATCGGCTTCGATGATTTCGGCCTTACTGTTGAATACCTGGACGTTCTGCCGTTTCCCGGTGGAAAAATTATCGACAACTTTTACGTTCTCGCCACGCCGAAGCAGTTCCTCGACAATGTGTGATCCTATAAAACCTGCGCCGCCCGTGACGACATAAACCGCCATCGATGAACCTCCACCACTATTGTCGATGATGACAGGCAGACTGTAAGCCGAATTCTGTACGCCCTTGCGGGCGCGGCGATCATTCATCTAGGCCTTTGGTTTCCCAAAGGCTCAAGCAGCCTACCCGGAAACTGCGACGGGCCGTCGCCGGCGCTCGAAAGAGCGCCACGTTTCCCTATTTGGCCTTGCTCCGTGTGGGGTTTACCAAGCCGATCCGTTTCCGGATCGCTGGTGCGCTCTTACCGCACCTTTTCACCCTTACTGGGAGATACCTCCCAGCGGTATGTTTTCTGTGGCACTTTCCGTCCCTTACGGGCCCTCGCACTACGAGGCACACCGCCCTGCGGAGTTCGGACTTTCCTCCCTCAACCGAAGTTGACGGCGATCGCCCGTCTGCCTGCCAACCTTAAGATCTTATGCTCTGAAGCAATTTCTGCAATTCCGGCGGCAGCGGCGAGTGGAATTCCAAGGGCATTCCGGTGGTCGGGTGGGTAAAACGCAAACCCGATGCATGAAGAAAAAATCGATTCAGCTCGCCGAATTGCTTCGTGAATTCTTTATGGCTTCGCTCCCCATAAACATCGTCGCCGACCACAGGATGGCCAATCGCGCTGAGGTGGACTCGGATTTGATGTGTGCGCCCGGTTTTAATTCTGACTTCAAGAAGCGAGAAACCACGGAAATGTTCCAGCAATCGGTACTCGGTATATGCCGAACGTCCGCTCGGCCTGCCGGCACTCATCTTGGTACGCACGGCTGGATGGCGGCCCACGGATAACTCGATTGTTCCCGTGTCTTGCGGTGGTCTGCCGTGGACGAGCGCCAGGTAAGTTTTTTGAATCTGCCGATCCTGGAACGCCTTACTCAATCGCGCATGGGCAATGTCATTTTTTGCCACGATTAGCAGGCCCGATGTTTTTTTATCGAGCCGGTGCACGATGCCAGGACGCGACGTTCCTCCGACGGTCGAGAGATTTTGAAAGTGAAAAAGCAGGCCATGCACGACCGTCCCTGTCTTCGTCCCGGCCCCAGGATGGACTACTAATCCAGCAGGCTTATCAATGACAGCCAAGTCCTGATCTTCAAAATGAATTTGGAGCGGGAGTTGCTCAGGGGTGATTGGCGGCGGTTCAAGCGCATGCAGATCCAGTTCGATGCTTTCACCACCGCGAATACGGTAACCGGCTTTGTCCTGGCGGCCATCGACACGGACGCCGCCGGACCGATTGAGCAACTGAATTTGAGAACGAGTGAGGTTTTTCAGGCGCTGAGCAAGAAACACGTCCAGACGCAAGCCCCGGTCATCAGGTCCGGCCAGGACTTTCATTGCGGATGATCTCGAGCGCCAAGAGTAGAACGCCGATAGAAATAGCCGAATCGGCAACGTTGAAAGACGGCCAGTGGTACGTCCGAAAGTACAATTCGAGGAAATCAACGACGTACCCATAGGCAAGGCGATCGTAAAGATTGCCTAAGGCTCCGCCCAGAATGAGGGCTAAAGCAACTTGCAACAGCCGATTCCGGGCTGAGCTTCGAACACTGTACGTGATCACAAGGATGGCGGCGAAAGCAGTGAAGATCGATAGCAGCAGCGATTTTGCAGGCGAACTGATCGAAGAAAAGATTCCGAAGGCAACGCCGGTGTTCCGGACATACGTTATGTTGAAGAGGCCGTCTATTACGGTTGCCGATGCATTTAGCTCGAATCGATTCTGTATCCAAGCCTTAGTCCACCGATCCAAAATCAGGGTCGCGATGACCAAGAGCAGATACGGCATTCGTCCTTGGAGCTTGAATGACATTGGGTCGAATTCAGTATATCCAGTGGGCTGGTAAGCTGCCAGCCTGTGTGGTATTCTCATTGTGCATTTTTCCATCCGCGAATGCGCAAGCGCGATAGCGCGCAGCTTAAAGACGCGAATGCGCAAGCGCGATAGCGCGCAGCTTAAAGAGAGGTTTAGAACAAACGGGCCATGACACCCAACGACAGTAACGATCCGCGGTTCGGCATTCTCAAGACGGGAACCACTGTTTCCGATTCTCCGTCTTGGTTGGACTCGCTGATAACTCAGATCAAGGAGTTACGCGATGAACGGAAGCATCCGCGCCCGCAGGTCAAAATCACAGCTGAGAGGGACCCACGAGCTCTGGAGACGCTCGTCGACATGCCCTCACCCGTGCTGTCGCTGTTTAGCGATGTGCGCGAAGCAATCAATGACATCCTTCATCCGCGCAAAATCGAAACCACTGTCCAGCCAGTTGAGGTGGAAGAGATTTGGTCCAAGCCAAAGACCGGCTTGCAAAA
>QHXA01000349.1:13457-14363 GCA_003222755.1 Acidobacteriota bacterium | reverse complement strand
CCATACCGAAGACAGCGAAAGTCAATGAGACGGCTGTCCTTGTTTACACACCACAGAATCTGATTCTGCCGCTGACGCCAGATCAGAATAAATCCGGCGGTGGCGGCGGTGGTGGCCGAAAAACATTGACGCCGCCATCTCTCGGCAGACTGCCCCGGGCCACGGACAAGCAGATCGTGCCGCCCGATCCCGAGCCACCGAAGAATCCCGATCCGAAGTTGATTGTTGAGCCAACTGTTGTTGCTCCCCAATTGGCCCAGCTTCCGCAAATCAATTTGTTGAATCTCGGCGATCCGAACGGCATTCCGGGTCCGCCCTCCGCGGGGCCTGGTGTTGGCGGCGGCATCGGCACCGGTCAAGGCCGCGGTGTTGGTGAAGGTAAAGGCCCGGGCGTTGGTCCTGGCGAGGGTGGCGGCAATGGTGGCGGGCCGTTCCGTGTGGGTGGCGGCGTGACCCCACCGACGATTCTTTCGCGCGTCGAGCCCCAGTACTCCGAAGAAGCGCGCAAAGCGCGCTACCAAGGCACGGTCGTCCTCGAGTCCGTTGTAAAGAAAGATGGGACCGTCGACATCCTGCGTGTCGTTCGCAGCCTCGGATTTGGCCTGGATGAAAATGCGATTCAGGCTCTCAAACAATGGCGGTTCAAGCCAGGCATGCGGAATGGAATACCGGTTGACGTCGCGCTGAACATCGAAGTCAATTTCAACCTGCGTTAAAACTAGAGGCCCGATTGTAGGGGCGGTCGGTGACTGCCCGCGATGTCCATTGCGAGATCGCGGCGGTCACAGACCGCCCCTACAGTTGTTTGTGCTATGTTGACGTTGGAGGCGTATTCACATGAAAGAGGTTGTGATCATCAGCGCAGTCCGCACGCCGGTCGGCAAATTCCAAGGGGCGCTAAAGTCG
>QHXA01000349.1:12901-13420 GCA_003222755.1 Acidobacteriota bacterium | reverse complement strand
ATTGATGAAGTCATCATGGGCAACGTTGTCTCCGCCGGGCTCGGCCAGAATCCCGCGCGTCAAGCTGCGCTTCGCGGCGGCTTGCTGCCGGATGTGGCTGCAATGACCATCAATAAAGTCTGCGGTTCCGGATTGAAAGCCGTTGGTCTCGCCGCGCAAGGAATTCAAACCGGCGACTCCGATATTGTGGTCGCTGGCGGCATGGAAAGCATGACCACCGCTCCTTATTTGTTGCCGGGCGCGCGCGAAGGCTATCGGCTGGGCCACAGCACGATCGTCGATTCCATGATTCAGGATGGTCTGTGGGACGCATACGAAAACTTCCACATGGGAAACACCGGTGAGATCGTAGCCGAGCGATATCACGTGAGCCGCGAGCGTCAGGATGAGTATGCGCTCAACAGCCACCGGAAAGCGGTAGCAGCCATTCGCGCAGGCAAATTTCGAGACGAAATCGTGCCCGTACCGATTCCCCAACGCAAAGGAGACCCGATTCTATTCGACACCGACGAATCTCCG
>QHXA01000349.1:5440-12895 GCA_003222755.1 Acidobacteriota bacterium | reverse complement strand
CAATCGAAGCCTTGCGTGCTCTGAAGCCAGCCTTCAAGAAAGACGGTACTGTCACTCCAGGCAACGCCCCAGGTGTGAACGACGGCGCGGCAGCGCTGGTGGTCACATCCGCCGATCGTGCCGCAGCGTTACGAAAGAAACCGGTGGCGCGAATTGTGGGCCAGGCCGTCAGCGGAATCGAACCGGCCCTCGTCATGATGGCGCCGGTTAAAGCCGTGCGGAAATTAGTCAGCAAGATCGGCTGGAATCTCGCGGATGTCGATCTGATCGAATTGAACGAAGCATTCTCGGTCCAGGCTGTAGCGGTCATGGAACAACTGGAACTGAATCCGGAGAAGGTCAACGTCAATGGCGGTGCGGTTGCTATAGGACACCCGATCGGCGCTAGCGGCGCGCGCATTCTCGTCACGTTGCTTTATGAAATGGCGCGCCGTAATGCGAAGCGCGGAATTGCAACGCTGTGCCTCGGCGGCGGCAATGCCGTTGCGTTAGCCGTCGAAAGGTAAGAATGGCTGCGATTGAAACGGTTGCTGTGATTGGCGCCGGCACGATGGGCAACGGCATCGCACACGTCGCCGCCCGATCCGGCTTCAAGGTGATTCTTTACGATATCGACCAGCGCCTTCTCGATCACGCGGTCTCGACAATCGCAAAGAACCTGGATCGAGAAGTCGCGAAAAGCAAGATTTCCGCGGACGACAAATCGTCGGCGTTGTCGCGAATCGTTCCGACGGTGCAGAACTCGGCACTCGCGGAAGCCGACTTCGTTATTGAGGCGGTGATTGAAAATTTCGAAACAAAATCGAAAGTTTTTCAAGTGATGGATGAAATCGGGCGTCCAAGTGTGATACTGGCGTCGAATACTTCTTCGATATCGATAACAAAAATCGCTTCGAAGACAAAACGGCCGGACAAGGTTATCGGCATGCACTTCATGAACCCCGTGCCAATGATGACGTTGGTCGAGATCGTGCGGGGTCTTGCCACGTCCGACGAGACCTACGAGACCACAAAACAGATTGCGGAATCGCTGGGAAAGACGCCGGTCCAGGTTAACGACTTTCCCGGCTTCGTTTCCAATAGAGTGCTGATGCCGATGATTAACGAAGCCACCTATTGCGTAATGGAGGGCGTCGGCACGATAGAAGCAGTCGATTCCATCATGAAGCTTGGTATGAACCATCCGATGGGGCCGTTGGCGCTCGCGGATCTCATCGGCCTGGATGTGTGCCTCGACATCATGGACGTTTTGTATTCCGGCTTCGCGGATTCAAAATATCGGCCGTGCCCTCTTTTGCGCAAAATGGTGGATGCCGGCCATGTGGGTAGAAAGTCTGGGCGGGGGTTCTACAACTATTGAAGAATGGGATGGCCACAAAGAGCACAAGAAACACAAAAATAGGAAAGCACGTTTGTGATTTTTGTGCTTTTTTGTGGCTAGTCCTAGATTTGGACCCGTTTTGTCCGTCAGAGTAGGAAGCTATCGTTATGATCCATTGTCAGAACTGTACGACGCGAAATTCTTTGGACCGCGATTTCTGCTGGAAGTGTGGATCGAAGCTGCTTGTAGCATCCGGCACTGTCCCGTTTGATTCGGCAATTCCGCTCATGGATGAACATGTCCTCGAGCGGATCAGCGCGCTCGAATACACGATCAATGCATTGAACAAACGCGTGGAATCAATTATGGATACCGTCGAGCGTGTGGCAGCGAACAACTTCGTCGATCACACCATGATCGAAACATTGACCGACTCTCTGGAATCTGCAGGAATCAATCTGAAGAACCTCGAAGCCGAATGGCGGCGGCGGCTCGATTCACGGATCTTAGAAACCGAGGCAATGGACCGCCTCGGCGATCGCGTCCAGCGCATCATGGAGTCCTACCGCGGTTCGGACCGAAAACAGTTTGCGCTGTGGATCGAAAAATCATACGAATTGCTCGTCGCCGGGCGCGCAAGAGAAAGCCTGCAGTTCCTGAAATTCGCCTTTGAACACGAACCGGCGAATTACGAGCTGGGACTGTTGCTCGCTGAGGTTTACTTTCAGGTCAGGGAATACACGAAAGCCAAAGAATGCATCGCCCATGTTCTGGCGGCAAAGCCCAACAATTTCGAAGCAACATTCTTGATGGGTCTCACCGAGCATCGAAGGGGCAACCTGCGAGAGGCTCAAGCAAAACTGGAACTGGCGGTGGATTTAAAGAAAGAATCTTCCGCTGCCCACGCATCGCTTGGATCACTGTTGGCTGAAATTGGACACAATCAGCAGGCGCTGAAGCATCTGGCGACTGCACTCAAGCTGAAGCCCAGCGCGCCCGTGCACTTTCTGATGGGCGCGGTTTATTACGGCGCGGGACAACACAAACGCGCGATTCAACATTTAAGACAGGCCACGAAACTGGATCCGCAGTTTGGTGAAGCCCACTATCAACTCGGACTGTTGTGCCTGGAAATGAACTGGCTCCGAAAAGCCCAGGAGTGTTTCAAAACGGCGCAAGCCCTGAATCCTCGCGAAACTCGCTATCGCAAACGCGTACGCAGCTTTTCCGAGGATGCGACCGGCCCTGACCAACTCAACACACTGATCCGCGAAGAACTGCTCTTGCTGAAATGCCAGAGCGGTCCGAAGCGGGCTAAATGAAACTGTAGCGGCGGTCCGCGAAGCGCAAGCGCGATAGCGCGCAGCCTCAAGAATGACCGCCGACAATGCAGCAGTTGCGGCATCGTCGGCGGTCATAGACCGCCCCTACAGTCCCTAAAGAAAGGACGTTATGGCAGAAGAACGGACAGAAAAGTCTCGGGCTCTGGATCTGGCTGTGTCGCAAATCGAAAAGCAGTTTGGTAAGGGCTCTATCATGCGGCTCGGCGGCATCGATAGCAGCGCGGCGCTGGATGCGATTCCTTCAGGATCGCTTTCACTGGATGTCGCGCTTGGGGTTGGCGGCTATCCGCGAGGACGCGTCATCGAAGTATTTGGTCCGGAATCCAGCGGTAAGACGACGCTCACACTGCACGCCATCGCCGAGACCCAGAAGCTTGGCGGCACGGCGGCATTCATCGACGCTGAACATGCTCTCGATGCGAATTACGCGCGCAAGCTGGGCGTCGATGTCGACAATTTGCTTGTATCGCAGCCCGACAGCGGCGAGCAGGCTCTCGAAATTGCGGAAGTCCTCATTCGTAGCGGCGCAATCGACATCGTCGTTGTGGACTCCGTAGCGGCGCTCGTGCCGCGCGCCGAACTGGAAGGCGAGATGGGCGAAGCCCAGATGGGCCTGCAAGCCCGGCTGATGTCACAGGCTTTGCGAAAACTCACTGGGATCGTTTCGAAATCCAAAACCTGCCTGATCTTCATCAATCAGATCCGCGAAAAGATCGGCGTCATGTTCGGCAATCCCGAAACTACGACCGGCGGACGCGCCCTGAAATTCTATGCATCCGTGCGAGTTGATGTACGGCGCATTGCATCCATCAAGGATGGTGATGAAGTGACCGGCAGCCGCACCAAAGCAAAAATCGTCAAGAACAAGGTCGCTCCGCCTTTCCGCGAAGCCGAATTCGATATCATGTACGGCCAAGGGATCTCGCGCGAAGGCGATCTGCTGGATCTCGGCGTCGACAGGAATGTCGTCGAAAAGAGTGGCGCGTGGTTCTCGTTCCAAGGCGAACGGTTAGGTCAGGGACGCGACAATGCGCGCCAGTTCCTGAAGGACAATCCGGATTATCGCGGCCGTATCGAACTTGCGTTGCGCGAGATCATGGGATTGCCTGTCCCCACCGTTTCCACTCCCGCAGCCGCAGCCGCAGCCGCCACCATATCTGCCGATAACGGCCACAAGCGCCGATAGGGTATTGGGCACCACGCACCGCGGAGCGGTGCTGGGAAATTAGCCAGGGGGTACGCGTTTTTTGCGTACCCCCTGGCTAATCTCTTCGCACCGCTCCGCGGTGCGTTGAACGCCTCCGCGGTGCGACCGATGGTTCATGCTAAATTAGCAGGATGTTCAAACCGATATCCGACAAAGTGAGCCTGCCGGATCTCGAAAAGGAGATTCTCGCCCACTGGAAGCAATACCGAATCTTCCAGAAAAGCATTGAAGCCCGCCAAAATGCTCCGGACTATACCTTCTATGAAGGTCCACCCACGGCCAATGGGAAACCCGGCATCCACCACGTTTTCGCCCGCACGATCAAGGACTTAGTCTGCCGGTATCAGACGATGCGTGGGCTCCAGGTCCATCGAAAGGCCGGCTGGGACACGCACGGACTCCCGGTCGAAATCGAAGTTGAGAAAAAGCTCGGACTCAAGCACAAGGGGGAAATCGAGCAGTACGGGGTCGCCAAATTTAATGCCGAATGCCGCAAGTCCGTTTTCGAATACAAGGACATGTGGGAAGAGCTCACGTGGCGTATGGGGTATTGGATCGACATGGAGCATCCCTACATCACATGTGAAAACGAATACATCGAGTCGGTCTGGTGGGCTCTGGATCGCTATTTCAAGGAAGGCTTCATCTATCAGGGATTCAAGGTTCAGCTCTACTGTTCCCACGAGGTGTCACTCGGATATCGCGACGTTCAAGATCCCTCGGTGTACATCAAAGCCAAAGTCGAAGGCGAAGAGAATACGTACTTCCTGGTCTGGACAACAACTCCGTGGACGCTCATCTCGAATGTCGCATTGGCGGTCAATCCTGATGTCGAATACGTGAAGGTTTCATACAAAGACGATTTCCTGATTCTTGCAAAAGAGCGGCTTTCGGTAATGCCGGACGGCACTGAAATTATTCAGACCATGACCGGGCGGGACCTGATCGGCAAAGAATACGAACGGTGGTTCAGCTTCATTGCTGTCGAGAAGAAGGGCTGGTATGTCGTCGGTGGTGACTTTGTCACAACGGCAGATGGTACCGGCATCGTCCACATGGCTCCGGCTTACGGCGAAGACGATTACCAGGCATCATTACAACACGACCTCCCGATGATCCAGGCGCTCGATCCGCGCGGGCAATTCACGGATACCGTGCCGCCATATGCCGGCAAATTCTTCAAAGCTGCCGACCCGGAAATCACTGCAGACCTGAAAGCCCGCGGCCTGCTGTTCAAGAAGGAAACCTACACGCACAGCTATCCTCACTGCTGGCGTTGCGACACACCGCTGCTGTATTACGCACGCAAGTCGTGGTACATCCGCACAACGGCATACGCACCCGACATGATCGCGTACAACAAACAGATCCACTGGTATCCGCCGGAGACCGGGCAAGGCCGCTTCGGAAACTGGCTCGAGGAAAACAAGGACTGGGCGATTTCACGCGACCGATATTGGGGAACGCCCTTGCCCATCTGGATTTGCCAGGCGTGTGATAGTAAGCGGTCGATCGGCAGCATTGACGAACTTCGCAAGGAAGGCGCGAAACTGCCGGAGCCGCTCGATCTTCACAAGCCGTACATCGATGATGTAACGCTGAAGTGTTTCTGCGGCGGCGAAATGCGCCGCATTCCCGAACTCATCGACGTTTGGTTCGATTCCGGATCGATGCCGTTCGCGCAATGGCATTACCCATTTGAAAACCAGGAGATCTTCAAACACTCGTTCCCTGCCGACTTCATCGCCGAAGGCGTGGACCAGACGCGCGGCTGGTTTTACACGCTTCACTCGATCAGTTCGTTTTTGTTCAAGCAGCCATGCTTCAAGAATGTCATCGTAAATGATCTCGTGCTCGACAAGCACGGTCAAAATATGTCGAAGACTCGCGGGAACACCGTCGATCCATTTGAAGTCATCGGCCAGTACGGAGCGGATACGGTCCGGTGGTTCCTGATGGCTTCAAGCCCGCCGTGGAAACCCAAATTATTCGATATCGAAGCGATTGCGGACGTGCAGCGAAAGTTTTTTGGAACCCTGCTGAATACGTACGCGTTCTTCGCGCTCTACGCGAATATCGATCGGTTCAAGCACAATGAGCCGGAGGTTGCTGTTTCAGAACGCCCGGACATCGATCGATGGATTCTGTCGCTGCTGAATACAACCATCGCCGAGTATATCGAAGCCATGGATGGCTATGATCCGACGCGCGCCGCTCGTCTGGTCAGCAATTTCACGATCGAACAACTTTCAAATTGGTACGTGCGGCGCAACCGGCGGCGATTCTGGAAAGGCGAGTCCGGCCCCGACAAAATCGCTGCGTATCAGACTCTCTTCGAGTGCCTGGTCGCTATCACAAAAATGATGGCGCCATTTGCTCCGTTCCTGTCCGAAGAGCTTTATCGCGCGTTGATGTCCGAAACGCATCGTGAAGCGTTCGAATCCGTTCATATTGCGCCGATGGTCACATCGAAGAAGGATTTCATCAATCCGGGACTTGAACGCCGGATGGACGTGGCGCAGCGTGTGGTTGGCATCGTTCGAACGATGCGCGCGAAGACGAGCTTAAAAACTCGGCAGCCGCTCGCCCGCATTGCAATACCAGCTTCACCCGAAACACGCAGGCTGATTCAGCAGATGAATGATGTCATTCTCGAAGAAATCAACGTGAAGGCGATTGAATTCATTGATGAGTCGTCGCCTATTGTGCGTAAAACCGCCACACCCAATTTCAAGATCATCGGCCCGAAATTCGGCAAACTGGTGAATGCGGTCGCGAAGCGAATCAAGGCAATGTCGGCGGCGGAAGTGATCCAGCTCGATCAGACCGGGACATGTTCAACAGAAGTGAACGGCGTAGCGGTGACGATCAGTCGCGAAGACGTGACGATTGCTGCGCAAAGCATCGAAGGCTGGCTTGTCGAATCTGCGGAAGAACTCACGGTGGCTTTGGACACCACGCTCACCCCTGAGCTCATCAACGAGGGACTCGCGCGCGAGTTCGTGAATCGTGTCCAAAATATGCGTAAAGACGCCGGTCTTTCCGTCACCGATCGCATTCGCATCTACTTCGAATCCTCCGGCCGAGTGGCCGATGCCGTAATTCGAATGTCCGATTACATCAAATCGGAAACGCTGGCCACGCAGGTGAACACGGGCCGGGATAGCGCCGAGCACTGGCAGAGGTGGGAAATTGACGGAGAGCCGTGCGAGATCGGCATATCCAAGGCTTAGCTGTAATGACGTTGCTCAATTTCGGTCTTTACGAGTAACCTGTTTCTCCGCTAATTTAATTGCATTCGGTTGCCTAGGTAGCTCAGTCGGTAGAGCGCGGCCCTGCAAAGGCCGGCGTCGGCGCTTCAATTCCGTCCCTAGGCATTTTCCCATCAATAATTCTTCGCCAACATACCCTCTCAGCTGACAAAGTGCTGCATTTTCAAGTGCGACATGTCGGTGATCACCGAGCACAAGAATGAGTAAGTCGAATCGTGGCGCTCTATCGGAATAATCGGCCGCTTACTCTCGCACGACGTTTTGGTAAAGGACGGGTGTACGCTGACAAATTCATAAAACTACTTATAATTG
>QHXA01000349.1:4943-5382 GCA_003222755.1 Acidobacteriota bacterium | reverse complement strand
TTCGGACGGTGGCGAAACGGAGATGCAGCAGGAAGTGCAGGCTCTCAAGCAGGAACGCGATAGTCTTTATGACCGCTTGCTTCGGAAGCAGGCTGAATTTGAAAATTATAAGAAGAGGGTGCAGCGCGAGAAAACCGAGTTCGTTCAGTTCGCCTCCCCGGATCTGATACGCGAACTGGTATCCGTTCTGGATTCGTTCGAACTGGCACTGCGAAATGCATTGTCCGAAAGCGAAGGCAATGAGGATTTGCTTAGCGGTTTCGAGCTGATCTACAAACAGCTTCAGGACACGCTCGGTCGTATTGGATTGAAGGCCATCGACGCAACGGGACAGAAATTCGATCCCAGTTTCCATCAGGCTATCGCAACAGTGGCTACCGCCGATTTGGAAGAGAATACGGTTGTCGAAGAATGCGAAAAGGATATCTGCTTGACGGCC
>QHXA01000349.1:3266-4909 GCA_003222755.1 Acidobacteriota bacterium | reverse complement strand
GCGTTTCAGTAAAGCATAGAGAGGCCGGTCGTTAGCAAGGAGGCCGCACAACAGAACCAAAGCTTGTCGAAACCTAACTCCCAGTTTTAGTCTGCTCCTGCGCCAATTTACTGAAGGCGTGTCATCAGCCGATTGATCGCCAGCCCGGGATCGCCTGAAGCGCGAGTCAAGGCCAAACTCACAGCTGCAGCTTCATCTCAGTTGACACGCATCGTGGTTGGCCGTCCACGATCGTTGGCACAAACTTCCACTCCTCGAGCGCCGATTTCAGAAACGCGTCAATAACTGTGTTGCCGCCACTCAGTTGTTCAACGGAAGTATTGCCGTTTTCGTCGATATTGATCTGCACACGGACGACGCGACCTTCAAACACCTGGACAACAGGCGAGGAGAATGGAGTGAAGCTCCGGATACGCGATAGCATCATTGCGGAATCTACACGTATGCACGGTCTTTTACTCGCACAAGAGCCCATTCGTGCCAGGAACTCGCGGCCGACGGTTTCTTCCGGGACCATCTGAATTGCTTGTTGACGAACTCTATCCATTTCTACGCCGTCGTGCTTACCACATGCCTCTGTCCAGGAGCCAACGAACGAAGCAAGCGCTTTCTGGTATTCATTTCGGACTTGCTCAAGAACTGTTGTGCCGCCCTCACCGCTTATGGAGAGAAGGTCGCGGTAAGCTGCAGCCGCCTTGGCAAAATCTCCGGCTGTGAAATTCTTCCGCCACTCGAGGAGATGCTGTTCAGCAGCGACACGGTTCTTCTCTTGAATTAATTGCACGTACTGTCTTGCCAATTCGTGTTGCGGCGCAAGGCTCAGAGCCTTGCGAAACTCTTTCAATGCGTCCTGCAGATTACTCTGTTTGTATAACTCAATACCTTGCCTGTAAACCGTCTCTGCTACATCTAGCGTTACGGCTGTGGAACAGGCGCATTGCGGAGCGGATCGCACCTGCTGCAGCGCGACATCAACGTTTCCGGCGCGCCGTTCACGCACAGCTGCGTTACAAATTGTGACGCAGCTGTTCCTATTTTCAGCCTGCGCTTCTTCAAAGATCTTTATGACTTTCGGCGCAAATCTCTCCGGAGCTAACGAAAACGTTGGATCCAACTGCACTATGTCAGCAAAGAGGGCTTTCCCAGCGTCGAGTTCGTTCAAGCCAATATGAGCCAGTGCGAGACTTCGTTTGATAGCAATCCGTTCCGGTATCCGGTCCGCCTGCGCCTCAAGCGCAGCGTCCAAAGGCTGCAGTAGACTGATTGAATCCGCAAAACGAGCTTCGAAATATAGAAAGTCGCCGCGTATCAAAGCAGCCTGAATATCACCCGCTGTAGGCAAAGACTGCTGCTGTAGAACGGAAAGTGCGAGCGCCAAAATGATGAGGTGGTACATGTTCCTTTGTTACAGAAAGACTATCTGCATTGAGTTCGTGCTTCCATATTCATGGGTTCCTTCCGGATTAGGTTTCGTTCTCTCACGCCATCCAGGCCCGCTGAGTTGAATCGGGAATGATACCACCGGCTCAACAATGAGGAAATTCCGACAAAAATTAGAAGTACGTATATCGGTTGTTCTCAGAAGACGCTTCCCGCTATGGGAAGACGATCCGAATGGACGCTTCTTTGCCGGTGACTCGGTA
>QHXA01000349.1:1687-3255 GCA_003222755.1 Acidobacteriota bacterium | reverse complement strand
AAGTTTGGATTCTTGAAAACCAGAACACTTCCCACAGGCGTCATAACAGTCAACGGCGTCTCTCCTAGAGGTTTGGGCTGACTCGCTTCGATGAAGACCTCCGCCCAGGGATTTGCGTTGATCTGAACCATCACTTCGAAAGTGATCGTTGCGACTGTGGTTTCGTTACTCTTGATCACGTACGAAACCATCTTCCGAAGATCCTGGTAGCGAGCCTCGAGTGTTTGGACGCCGGAGGGAAGTTGAAGCCTGAGCGGAGTAAAACCCAAATACTTGTCCCCCAGGTACACATCGACCGGCATTTGTGCGTTGAGCGCAAGGGTTCCTGTTGTGGCTGCCGCTAAGGTTTCCTGCGGCGTCTGAATGGCGGCCGACACGCCGGAAGTTTTTTCATCGGGGAGAACGCTCACAAGAGGCTCCGTTGGAGATATTGCCTGCGCCGTGCCCAGCGCCGGAACGGTCGCAGGAGAGGGGACCGTCAAAATGACCACGACTTTGCGACGTTTACCAGCCACAACAGTTTCGGAGACTGTTTTTGGTGAATAGCCATCGGCGGTAAAGCGCAACCGATACAACCCTGGTTTGAGCTCCACAGAGTCTGGAACGGCCTTGGGTGGGCCGTCGTTCAAAGACATCTGAACACCCTTCAACGGCGCAACGAGCAGCGCCAGCGAACCCGTCTTAGGGGCAGCGACGTCCCGTGCGATAGGAGCTTGCGTGCTGTGAACGTCGTCGGGCTTCGAAAGCCCCGTCACCTGGTTGCTCGCCCCGGAGCCGGACATGCTGAACCATAGTGCTCCACTAGCGCCAAGTAGGATGAGGACCCCCAGTACGGCCCAAATCCATATGCGTGGTAGCCCTGTGGCCGCAGCGCGCGCGACGAACGGTCCGCGCGATTCGTCTTCCATCTGCGGATGAGAAACGCGCTGGAGCGAGGAGACCAGGGACAGCAGATTCTTGGCTTCCTCGTGTTCTGGATCCACATCTAGGATTGCGTGGAGTCTGTTCTCCGCACGGGAATACAATCGTCGCTGCCGGATAGAGCGCGCCTTTTTGATGAGGAACTGTTCATATGTCTCGCCGGACGCAGAGAGATAAACTCGTGCTTTCGCGAGATCCTGTTTTAGATGCGAACGGATCCGGGATTGAAGCTGTCGCGCTTCCCCGTGGTAAGGGTCGATTTTCAGAATGTCCTTTACTAGGACGATGCACTGTTTTAACCGGTTTTGCTCGATCGCTTGCCTCGCCAAAATGATTAATTCGGCCACCGTAGCGCTCGAGTGTCCGTCCGACTCTGGAGTGATTGCAGAGTTGAAGGGGACTTGAGTCGAGTCTTCGGATTCTTCGCGCTCTGACACTTTTTTGCTCCTGCGCATCCTCTACGGCCGATCAGAATCTTGATTTTGGCTACAGCGGTTAAGACATTCCGAGCGGCCGATAGCTCACTAGACCCCAACTGGTCTCCTAAAAGGCCACAATCCCGTCACGTCCGTGGGCAAGCCAGATCCTACAATGGTTCGACGTCAATTTTCGAGGGGACACTTGAGACTTCGGTGATAATTCGATCG
>QHXA01000349.1:0-1654 GCA_003222755.1 Acidobacteriota bacterium | reverse complement strand
TTCCTTGGGCGTTCTTCAGCGTGACAGTGACGGATTCAATGGTGCTGCCGGATCCTTGAATCGTGAACGACTGCGTAAATGAAAATGCGCTGCCATATGCGACGGAAGCGGGACTCTGATACCAGCCTGCAAACAGCGGGTCGACATTGCGCGAAAGTGTGGCGTGTTGGATTTTGCTCCCCGTCTTCACTTCAAAATTGAATTCCATGCTGGTCACCCGCCGGGCCGATGAATAACCGGTCAGCAACAGATCTATGCCGTTGGCCGTGCGCACAGCCTGGGCATGCGTAATTTGCGGCGGCAATGCAAGAATGTCCATCGTTGTCACCGCCAAATCCGTTGGACCATCCTGGATAGCCGCTCTCAGCCGAACCGTTCCAGCCACGGTGCCGGTCAACAACATCACCGGCGGTGTAAACACCGCGGCGGTGCTGTTTGCAGGAATTGTGAAATTCACCGTCCGCGAACCCGTCGAAAACTGAGTCATCGGGTCATCGGCTGGGACCTCTGCTCGCGAAAGGAACGTCAGCGTAAGCCGGCCAGAAAGCGCGCTGGGATGTGGCTCAGCCAACGCGACGGAAAGCGGGAACTGTTGTGTGGGATTGGAAGTGGCGGGAAGACCCGGCGCAGACAAGGCTGCCAGCTGTGGCGTTACCACTACGGAAAAATTCGTCGTGCTGACCACTCCTCTAGAGTCCGTAACCGTGATGGTAATGTCTTGCGATTCGGCTGCTGTCGGTGTGCCTTGCAGCAGTCCTCCGGTCGTCAACGTTAAGCCGGCTGGTAAACTTCCACTCGTCACGAGCCACGTGTATGGCGCCGTCCCGCCGGTCGCCTGTAGCTGTTGCGAATACGCGATGTCCTTATAGGCATTCGGCAGCGTGGCTGTTGTTATCGTCAGAATGGATGCGACTGTGATTGAAAACGTCCGTGTGGTCTGTAGACGCGGCGTGGAATTGTCGTTGACGTCCACCGGCACCGAGAAAGTACCGAGGCCGGTGGGTGTGCCGCTGATCACGCCGGAACTGGAAAGCGTAAGGCCCGCTGGCAGTCTGCCCGATGTTGACCAAGTGTAGGGCGGAGTTCCTCCGGCCGCCGCCAGCGTCACCGAATAAGGACCGGCCAGTAGCGCGTCAGGCAAAGTCGCCTGTGTTGTGATCGTCAAGGTCGGAGTGACAACCAACCGGAACGTTTGCCGTGCTGTTTGCCCGTCACCGCTTGCTTGGATAGTGACATCGAAAGTACCGGCTGTTGTCGGTGTGCCGGAAAGGTTGCCACTACTGGAGAGCGAAAGGCCCGCAGGAACATTTCCGGAAACCACAGACCACGTCACTGACGACGGTCCGGATGCCGTGAGCTGTTGCGAATAAGAAACACCGGCAATCGCGGTCGGCAAAGGTGAGGAGCTCGTGATGTTTAACTTCGGCTGGATGGTGATCGCGAACGTTTTGGATGCCGTCTGGCTTCCACTGTCCGAAACAAGGATCGCAAAAACAAATGTTCCCGATACTGCCGGTGTTCCGCCGATCGTTCCATCAGTCGACAGCGTCAAACCCGGGGGCAGCAGACCAGAAGGTATCGTCCAAGCGTAAGGTGGCCTGCCCCCTGTAGCCGTCATGGTCTGTGTTACGTACGGTATGTCTACCACACCGTT
>QHXA01000348.1:4659-7164 GCA_003222755.1 Acidobacteriota bacterium | reverse complement strand
TACGATGATGATCAGATCCACGATCTCTTGATCCAGCACTTCACGCCAAGTCTTTTCGATTGTCCGTTCCGCGTTGTACGCCGGCATCACGACAACAACCTTCTTCCCGTTAATCATCCAAACCTTCTCAGGGCAATCATCCTTACACAGAAACCTGAATCCGCTCAAGGGAACGGGTAATTCGGGGTCAGACGTCTAAATCACCCTCGAATCATAATTGGGTGATTTAGACGTCTGACCCCGAATTAGCCAAAACAAGCGCGTGCGCTTTGATCTGTATAATGTGGCTCGATGGCCACGCGACTGAGTCGGACAGAGAAAAGCGCTACGAGGAAGCCCGAGCGACGATCCGCTGGTGGGACCGCCAAGGCTCCCGACGCGAAGCCTGGTTTCCGCCGCCCTGGTTGGTGGATTGTCGTCTTTCTGGTGGCTATAAATCTTCTCGCATACGCCCCGGTGCGCCACTACGGTTTCGTAAATATTGACGACCCCCAATACCTTACTCAGAACCCGCAGGTTAAAAGTGGACTTAGCTGGCATGGCGTGTTGTGGGCATTTACGACCGGTCACCAAGCGAACTGGCACCCGCTGACCTGGTTGTCTCACATGCTCGACGTGCAGCTATATGGGTTCAATGCGGGGGCGCATCATCTGACCAATCTTTTGTTGCACATCGCAAATACACTCCTGTTGTTCTGGGCATTGTTTCAAATGACGCGGGCGCTGGGCCGAAGCGCTTTCGTAGCCGCTCTGTTCGCCGTCCATCCACTGCATGTGGAATCCGTAGCGTGGGTAGCAGAACGTAAAGACGTATTGAGTACCTTATTTTGGATGTTGACGGTCTGCGCTTACATCGGGTACGTGCGCCAGCCACGATCAGCAAGATACCTGGCCGTGATTAGTTTCTTTGCAGTAGGGCTGATGGCGAAGCCGATGCTGGTGACTCTGCCCTTTGTCTTGCTGCTTCTCGATTTTTGGCCGCTCGGCCGCTTAACGCTCCGGCAACGATCAAATTTTCCGAAGCTTATTCGCGAGAAAATCCCGTTCCTGATACTCACCGCCATTTCAAGCGCTGTGACCATGTTTGCGCAACGGAGAGGGGGAGCTATGGTCGGCGTGGACGTTGTCCCAATGACCATTCGTCTTGCCAATGCCTGCGTGGCGTACTTCACATACTTTTGGAAGATGTTTTGGCCCACAGGCATGGCCGTACTCTATCCGACCCCGATACGTGCCGTGCCGGACTGGTGGTTAGTAGCGGCTATAGGATTAATTGTTTTATCGGTTTTGGCGATTAAGCTGGCAACTCGGCGGCCGTACGTTTTCGTTGGGTGGTTTTGGTTTTTGGGAACGCTCGTACCGGTTATCGGGCTGGTTCAAGTTGGAAGACAAGCGATGGCAGACCGCTACACATACGTGCCACTTGTCGGTTTGTTCCTGATCGTAGCCTTCGGTCTCGGCGATGCGCTTGCATCGCCGCCCGCTCGAAGGCGGGTACTCATGACCGCAGGCGGACTGGTGATAGTCAGTTGCGTATGGGCGACGCGCGTGCAACTCCGGTACTGGAGCAGCAGCGAAGCGTTGTGGGAGCACACGATCAGAGTCACCACTGACAATGCGGTCGCACACTTCAGCTTGGCTGTTGCTTTTACGGAACAGGGAAAGCCGGATGAGGCTATGCGAGAGTACTCAGAAGCGCTGCGAATCGTACCGCAATATGCGGAAGCTCACTACAACATCGCAGAGGCTCTTACAAAGAGCGGCAAGACGGATGCGGCAATCGCTCATTACTCCGAGGCGTTACGCCTCGCAAAAATCTCGCAGACCGGCCTAGACCAGTATCAGCTTGCGGCGGCTCACCACGATCTAGCACTTGCTTTTTCGAGTAAAGGAAATATGGAAGAAGCGGGCGCCCATTTGGCTGAGGCCCTCCGTATGAATCCCAATTTTCCTGAAGCGCACAATAGCTTTGGAATTCATTATTTGATCAAAGGAAACGCAGACGAAGCCATTGCCCATTTCGCCGAAGCGATCCGCCTGAAACCAGATTACGCCGTCGCGCACAATAATCTCGGAAGCGCCCTTGCAAACAAAGGCCGGCTTGAAGACGCGATTTCCGAATACGCCGAAGCAGTGCGAGTTGACCGCAGCTATGCTGACGCTCACACGAACCTGGGAATTCTTCTGGCAAAGGAGGCGAAAACAACTGAAGCTATTTCGCACTTTTCTGAGGCCCTGCGCATCAATTCGAACGATCAGGTGGCTCGCGGCTGGCTGACCAACTTGACGAGCAAGACCTCCGCGACGCGATAATGAACAGCAAAATGCCGGATTATCCAGCCTACTTCTTTTTCGTTGGGTGGTTTTGGTTTTTGGGAACGCTCGTACCGGTTATCGGGCTGGTTCAAGTTGGAAGACAAGCGATGGCAGACCGCTACACATACGTGCCACTTGTCGGTTTGTTCCTGATCGTAGCCTTCGGTCTCGGCGATGCGCTTGCATCGC
>QHXA01000348.1:0-4620 GCA_003222755.1 Acidobacteriota bacterium | reverse complement strand
GTGGGGAACCAATATTTTCCGTCGATTTGTTCGCGGTACGTCTCAAAACGGGGAAAGAGGTTCTCATTATCTTTCGTTCGGATGTCGGGCACCGCTTTGCCGTAGGTCTTCACGATCTGCAGATCTCGATCATCCACCCAGATTTGACCCTGGAAGTAGCGTTGCCCCTTCTCGATGGTTTTCGGCGCCACGTCAAAAACATAACAATCGATGTCATCGACCATTTCCTTCCCGAGGTATTTCACGTTGTATTTGCCTATGTCATCGCTGGTTAAAACGAATGGCTGGATCTCGCGGAAATCCTGCATGTCCTGAGGTGTTAGTTGGATCGTCGTGAGTGTGCTCGCCGGCGCCGAAATCACCTTCTCGACGCGCCTGCCCGCTGAATCGAAGGTGACGTCCCAAACCTGGCGCCACTCTCCAGTCACGCGATCATTGGCATTCAGTGTCTGAACCCGAATGTCCTGCCGGTACACATAATTCGCTCGTGCACCCTTGAATTCCTTTTCCTTTTCGGCGAATTTGCGAATGACCTCATCAACAGGCACAGGCGGCTGTTCGTTGCGGAGCTTCGCAGGCCCCTGTGCGAAGACGAATGAACAGGCAAAAACAAGCAGTAGGGTCGCACATACGGAAGTTTTTAGTGACATCGCTCCTCCATTATACAGGAGCCGTTAGACCGGCGGCGGGCCGTAAATGTCATCAGACGTTAACGGCTACAGTCCGGCGGCGATCAAGTCATGTAAGTGGAGGATGCCGAGAATCCGCTGATCCGGACTCAACACCGGCAGGACGGCGATTGGTTTGCTGCGCGACCGCATCTTCTCCAAGGCATCGATTGCGCGATCCGTGCTGCAGGCAACCTCAGGTGACGGATTCATGATCTCGGATACCTTCATGGCAAAAATATCCTGACCGGTCTCCAGCATCTTTCGAACGTCATAATCGGTAACAAGACCGAGCAGCCGTTCCCGCTCATCCGCAACGCAGATAGCACCGACGTGGAACGCGGTTATCGCCACGAGCATCTCCTTAACCGAAGCACTGATGTGGATCACCGGCTTTTCGCTGTTTCGCATGACATCTTCGACCGTCAGCAGGAGCCGCTTGCCCAACTGCCCGCCCGGATGGTGCCGGGCAAAGTCCTCTGCGGATATTTTTTTAAGTTTCATCAATGCGACCGCGATTGCGTCACCTACGGCGAGCGCAGCCGTTGTACTGGCAGTCGGTGCAAGATTTAGCGGGCATGCTTCTCGTGGAATCTGTAAATCGATCACCAGGTCCGAAAGTGCTGCCATGGACGAACTGGCGTTCGAGGTGATAGCGATAATGGGAATTCCAATCTTTCGAATGACGCGGAGAAGCGCATTCAATTCGGTGCTCTCACCGCTCTTTCCGATGGCCAGGAGGACGTCATCGTCCCGTACGGTTCCGACATCGCCATGTAATGCTTCGCCCGAATGCAAGAAGACGGCAGGCGTTCCTGTACTTCGCAGGGTCGCGGCGATTTTGGAACCAATAATTCCCGATTTGCCGATTCCCGAAACAAGCACTTGTCCGCGACATGCGGCAATAATCTCGACCGCGCGTACGAATGCAGCGGAGATGTTCTGCCGTACCGATTGGAGAGCCTCTATTTCAATGTCGAGGACTCTCGCGATTTCATCGAGAATATTTATTGCCGTCGCCGTTTGCTCGCGCGAAATACAACCTCCACTTCTTGCCCTCCTCTTACGCGGGTGGCCGCGCACGACGCATTATGACTCAAATTGTCTAGGGCGCGAACCGCTTGCGGAAAAGAAAGGCAATATTCTGGATGCCGTCTCGCCAGGGTTGGAGCTTCTTCTCACCAATACGATTGGAGTAGTTAATGAAGATTTCCCTGAATCCAATCGCGCGATTTCGAATGGCTTCAATCTTTATTTCTTCACTGAAGGCCATGCCATCACTGCGCAGTCTCATTTTGCTGAGAGCATCGCGCTTAAACACCCACATGCCCGATTGGGAATCACTGACCCATCGAAAGAAGAGCACCGACATCGCGGCGGAGAGCACGAAGTTGCCGATCCGGTGTTTCGTACTCATGGAGTCGGGATTCAAAATCGGGAAGCGGGAAGCAGATAGAAATCCCACTCGGCAGTGAAGGAATGCCTCGAGCAAGTAGCTCAATGCGTCAACGGGGTAGGAATAGTCTCCATCCAGAGTTACCACAATATCGCCGGTAGCGTGCGCAAAACCCTTTTTGTATGCACGGCCATATCCGCGATGGAGTTCCGGCACAACAATCGCACCCATCTTCCGTGCGACGTCAGCCGTCCGGTCTGTTGAATTGTTGTCGACCACGATGACTTCGTCGACGAAATCCGGAAGATCAGCTAATACCTGCTGTATTCCTTGCTCCTCATTGAGACAAGGAATAACCACCGTAATCCGACTGCCTTTGTACATGCGTCCGACGTAGCATAGCAGAGTAACCAAGCGCCGTTGATCTCCGAGCGTGCTGTAGGGGCGGTCTATGACCGCCCGCAATATCTCAAGACTGCCCCTACAGAGCATTTTGCTTAAGGTTGCAATCAACGTCCTTTAGACTTTGTTGGTGAGTTTCGTAGTTCAGAGCGCGTTGCTTCTTGGGCTTCTCATCGTCTGTTGTTTCGCCCCCGGATTTTTCTTTGTTCGTCGCTTGCGATTGAGCCCGATAGAGAAGCTTTGCGCCTCCATAGGCTTATCGCTCATTCTCCTTTACCTAGATACTTGGATCGTCTATTTGGCGGCTGCGGGTAGTAGCGGGACTCGGATGCCGCGAGCGCCCTTTGCGTTAAGCTCCGCTGCATGTGTCGTACTCGGCGTTCTGGCGTGGAAGGATCTCTTTCGGTTCGTCCGGTTATTCCGTGTAAAGCGTGCCCTTCTCGGTTATGGCTTCTTGCTGCTGTGGACACTCGTAATTTTGGCCATGATCCGCGTGTATTCCGGTGGACCCTGGTCGGGCGATTGGCAGGAACACTTTCAACGGACGCTTTTTTTTCTTCAGCGACTGCCCGCAACCACGATGTTTGCGGGCGTGTATCAACTTCCGGCCCGGCCCCCGTTGATGAACGTGCTCGCCGCATATTTTCTAGCGCAGACGCAAGATCGTTTCGAATTGTTCCAAATTCTGTTTACGTTTTTGAATTTACTGATTTTCCTGCCGTGCTGTTTGCTGCTACCTGCGCTGGGCGGAGTTCGGCGGCCGCGTATCTTGCCGCTTGTGTTGCTTTTCGCCCTCAATCCTGTCGTTATGCAGAATGCAACCTACTCGTGGACTAGAGGATTAACGGCATTTTTCGTAGTGCTGGGCATCGCGTTCTACCTAAGGGCGTGGAGGAAAAATGACGGGTTGAGGATGGTTGCCGCGTTTGTTTCGCTTGCTGCTGGAATCCTGGTGCATTATTCGGCCGGTCCGTATGTTCTCTTCCTAACCTTCCATTATCTTCTGTGGGTTTTTTGGAGAAGGCCGCACAAGTGGAAAGAGCTTGCCGCTATCGGTACAACTTCTACGGTCCTGCTCGCGACGTGGTTTGCCTGGGCTGTCGTCGTATACGGCGAAGCAGCACTCCTTTCTAACACAACGATAACCTCTACTCAGAGATATCAAGGGAGCAACATAGCGAAAGTTGCAGCGAATTTATTCGATTCCATAGTTCCCGTGCTGGTGCGCGATCGTTCACTCATGAACACGTTCGAACAGCCGAATTCGATTGGCAGGGTTCGAGACGTTGCCTTTGTCTCCTATCAAATGAACCTCGTGTTTGCGATGGGCATAATTGGTGGGCCGGTAGTGTTGTGGCTGCTGTTTCGGCGCGTACGTCGCAGGTCTCCGAGGCACAGGCTTGAAAGGTTGTTCTGGCTCGCATTGGTTTTGTTTTCGACTGTTATAGGCGTCGCCGTCGTTGGCGAGCGCGATCCATTGGGAGTAGCACATGGAACGCTGCTGCCATTGGAAGTGACCGGACTGACGTTGCTGGCGACTGTGATTTACCGGCGAAGGCGGTTAACCAATCTGATCCTGGCTGGGTGCGTCGTCGATTTTTCATTAGGTGTGTTCTTGCACGCGCATGTGCAGAACCTAGAGAACGCTGCCGGAAAGACCTACTTTAGCCAACTGGAATATTCGAACGGAATAATCCAACACGCTAAGCCGGGCCCCTATTCACTCTCCGAAGTCGCATGGACGAATTGGTTTGCCAAGCACCAGCGGGCGTTATGTGACGAGTGGCTTATAGATCTGCCGGAACGCCACAAATCTGATGCGGGGTTTCAAATCGTCTGGCCTGCGGCGCAGGCTGAAATCGTGCGTCTGAAGAACCAAGATGAGCTCGAATGGGGCGGTTGGTATTCGCGTCACGGCGGCGTAATCAGCCATTTCGGAGATCACATCACCGGCACAATAGGCGAAAGCGTTCCCGCTACGATTTTGCTCGCTCTCGCTACCGGACTGGTCGTTACTTTCATCAGACAAACCGGCACAGTGCGCCCGCTCCGCCTGGCCAAGGCAGCGCAATCGGCGCAGGTCCGGCGTAAGCGGGGGAAAGCAATGTCGCGATGAGACCATCAAGGTTTCGCTGCGATAATCAGGAACTGTTT
>QHXA01000347.1:6025-6270 GCA_003222755.1 Acidobacteriota bacterium | reverse complement strand
GCACTTTCGAGAACGTTCCCAGTTACGGAAGCTCACAAGATCGACTTCCGGGCGGAGATATTCAACGTGTTCAACCATGCGCGTTTTCTCAATCCCGGTAGTGGGATCCTTCCGACGGCGACCATGAACAGTCCTGCATTTGGTCAAATTACATCGGCTCGCGATCCGCGCATCATGCAGTTTGCGCTGAAGTATTCATTCTAGGGATCGGTGTCGTCGGTAGCTGTCGACTGTGATCTCGTCAT
>QHXA01000347.1:5483-5957 GCA_003222755.1 Acidobacteriota bacterium | reverse complement strand
TCATGGTGTGCGAGCGAGCATCCGTGGTTGGTGGAACCTCGGCGATTTCAGGAGGCGCGTTGTGGATTCCAGGAACGCGGCAAGCGGTTGCGGGTGGATTCAAAGATTCGCCGGAACAGGTGCGCATGTATCTTCGAGGAGTACTCGGTGAATCCTACCGCGAGGAAATCATCGACGCATTTCTCCAACAGGGCCCCGAAGCGCTTGCCTTTCTCGAGGACCATACGGAACTCAAGTATTCCGTGAGGGAGCTGTCTCCGGATTATTACCCGGAGCTGCCGGGCGCGACGGAGTGCGGCAGAGCACTCGAGGTTAGCGAATTTGATGGGTCCAAACTTGGTGGGTATTTCGCACGGCTCCGGCCGCCGCCTGCTTGCATGATGGGGTTCGGCGGAATGATGGTCAACCGCCTCGACATTCATCATTACCTGAATATGCGCCGATCGCTGAGATCGGTCATTCATCTCGGGCGTT
>QHXA01000347.1:4827-5325 GCA_003222755.1 Acidobacteriota bacterium | reverse complement strand
CAGAGTCGCAGGCATTGTCGCGCGATACATGAATGGCTCGAGTATCCAGATTCGTGCGCGTGCCATCGTTCTGGGAAGCGGCGGCCTGAGCCGTCATTCCAATGCGCAGCAGGATCGACCAGCGACACGGCCTGATCACATCTCGATGGCAGCACCTCATGCGGATGGCTCAATGATCTCGCTGGCGGCAACGCAGCTGAAAGCGCGAGTCGGCGGCTGTTTGCGAGAGAACTTTTATTGGGCCCCGATGTCAGAGATGAAAGGGCGCAACGGCGAGATGGTTGTGTTCCCACATATCGTCACGGACCGTGCCAAGCCGAGTATCATTGCCATCAACGACCGCGGCGAGCGTTTCGTCAATGAAGCGAATTCGTATCATCGTTTTGTTCAGGCAATGATGGCGGAGCAGCAGCGCGGTGTGGAGCGGTTCTTTTTGATTGCCGATCGAAGAGCGCTGAATTCTTACGGACTCGGTCTTGTCCGTGCGAGACCGGGACT
>QHXA01000347.1:0-4775 GCA_003222755.1 Acidobacteriota bacterium | reverse complement strand
GAGATAAACAGCGTTGTGTTGGAAAAAACAATCCAGGAGTTCAATCGGGATGCCACCGCAGGCACAGATCGACAATTCCACAGAGGCGACAGTTCTTATAACCGAGCCATGGGCGACATGAGTGCAAAACATCCGACGCTCGCGCCGCTGGAGAGCGCACCGTTCTACGCCGTCCGAATCGTGACCGGCGATCTTGGTTCAGCAAAGGGCCTGGTGACGGATGCGCAAGCCCGTGTGCTGAACACCGAGGGCCGCGTCATTCCGGGTTTGTACGCAATCGGCACCGACATGAATTCGCCGATGGGAGGGACTTATCCCGGACCTGGTATCGTCCTCGGAACCGGTCTGACGTTCGGATACATTGCCGCTCGATCCATCATCGATGGGCATGCACGTTAGGGAGACGACAGACATGAGCAGACCTTTGGTGGGTCAAGGTGCGATCGTCACCGGCGGCGCTCGGGGCATCGGTCTTGGCATCGCGAAACGCCTGGCTGCGGAAGGCTGCCGCATCGCGTTATGGGACCTGTCATTTCAGTCTTTCGACGCAACAGCCGCGAGGTTTACTCCGGTATCCATGCAGACTGTCGACATCGCGGACCTGAAGGCTGTTCAAAGTGCGTACGAAGCTACGGTGGCCGACCTCGGCGACATAGACATCCTCATCAACAACGCAGGCATCAACGGCCCGGTTGCCAACACGTGGGAATATCCAACCGAAGCCTGGGATCGCGTTTTAGCAGTGGACCTGACAGGCGCATTCTATTGCACTCGGGTTGTGCTGCCCGGAATGCGAGAGCGCATGTACGGCCGGATCGTGAACATCGCGTCAATGGCCGGCAAGGAAGGAGTTCCAGGTATCTCGGGCTATGCCGCCGCCAAGGGGGGTCTCATCGCATTTACGAAGTCCGTCGCACGCGAAGTGACGGACTGCGGCATCATGATCAACGCGGTGGCGCCGGCGCTTACCGAAACGGAGCTATTTAAGCAAATGACTCCGGAACACATCGCTGCGATGAAAAGCAAGATTCCGATGGGGCGTTGTGTTCAGATTGACGACATTGCTTCGTTGGTAGCGTGGATGGTGAGCCCTGGATGCAGCTTCACGACAGGTTTTACATTCGATGTCTCGGGTGGACGAGCAGTCTACTGATTGAGCCAACGCATAGTATCATCCGTACAACCGCCAGGCCGAATCGCAAGTCTTGGCAATGACGACGATAAACGGGGGAACTAAACAATGAAGAGCTTGAAGGTATCTATTGGGGCGGCCTTTATGGCCATGGCCATTGTCGCGGTGCCGTTGTTGACGCAAACAGTGGATACGCCAATCGCGCCAATTCAGACCGACGGCGGTTTGATTGCGGGAAAGGTTCTGGCGTCCGGCGTCAGAGCGTGGTTCGGCATTCCCTTCGCAAAGGCTCCGACGCAGGATCTCCGTTGGAAGCCGCCGCAGCCGACCCGCTGGACGGGAGTGTGGAATGCGGACCGGAAGATGCCGGAATGCATTCAGGTATTACGGCCGCACGATATCAATCATTATTTCGGCGAAGAGGCGACATCCGAAGACTGCCTCTATATGAACATTTGGGCGCCCGCTTCCTCGAATGCCAATTCTCGATTGCCAGTCATCGTCTTCATCTATGGCGGCGGCGGCACGATCGGTTCATCTGGTTCCGCGCTCTACGCTGGCGAGACGATGGCAAAGCGCGGGGCAGTCTTCGTCAACTTCAACTACAGGGTTGGGATTTTGGGATTTATGGCCCATCCCGAATTAACCAAAGAGCAGGGCGGCCATTCCGGCAACTATGCCTATCTCGATCAGAACGCCGCATTGAAATGGATACACAAGAATATTGCGAAGTTTGGCGGTGATCCTTCGAAAGTCGTGATCATGGGGCAATCCGCCGGGGCGGGCGCGGTGGTTCAACAGACCTTTAGTCCTCTGTCTAAGGGTTTGTTTCGTGGCGCGGTCATGTCGTCGGGCTGCAACTGGGGTTCGGCGGGAACGCCGCTGGCCGAGGGCGAAAAGGCCGGCCTCGAGATTCAGAAGAGCTTGAAGGCTGCCACCCTCGGGGACATGCGAAACGTTCCGGCCGATAGGATTCTCGCTCTTCAGGCAGAAAACCAAGTGGGCGTGAGTGTCCAAGGATTTCGGACAAGCGGCGTCATTGACGGTTATTTCATGCCGAAAACACAGATGGAAATCCTGAAGGCGCACGAAATTAATGATGTGCCAATCATCGCCAGTTTCAACCATGACGAATCGCAGAGTCCTCTGTTTCAAGCCAAGACACTGTCCGAGTACAAGGAAATCGCTACGCGAATGTTCGGCCAGGACGCCCAAGCATTCCTGACGCTTTATCCTGCGACCAAGGACTCCTCGATTGTGGAACAGGCCGGCAATGCCTCGCGCGCGGCAGGCCTCGAAGCCAATGCCCGCAATTGCGCTGTGCTAGTGAATCAGTACAACAAATCGAAAGCGCATATTGTGACTTATAGCCGGAAACATCCTTACGTGCCGGGTGTGAAGATTGCGGACCAGGATATCGCGACCATCGGAGCGTACCACACAGCCGATATCCCTTATTGGTTCGGCACTCAGGACGCGTTCAACATGTTCCGGCAGGAACGTGAATGGACTCCGCTGGACCGCAAACTCTCTGAACAGATGAGCGCGATGCTCATCGCGTTCGCCAACACGGGCGACCCTTCCATTAAGGATGTGAAGTGGCCCGCCTGGTCACCTGCCAATGAAGTGAAAATCGAAATCACCGATAGGATCGCCACTGTGCCGCTCGATGTGAAGGGCATCGAGTGGTTGAAAGCGCATCCGGCTCAGGTACAACCGGGCGCTCGCGGCGGTCGGGGCGCGGGAGCAAGGACGGGTCCGATCGATTGACACTGTAGGCGCGGTCACAGAACCGCGCCTACAGTCTGCAAGTCTACAAACCGGCGCACGCCTATGAGACGACCGTGTGTTACACAACCTCTCGTAATCAGAGATACGCCGTTTGGCGGTCCGAGACCGCTTTTTTGCATTCCCCTCGTTGCCAAAGACCTGGAACAGCTCTTGGCTCAAGCACGCACAGCTCACGATTTGCAGGCTGATGTCGTCGAGTGGCGCGCCGATTCGTATGGCGAATTAAGCGTGAACGGTCTCGTCGAAGCGGCGCGCGCGTTGCGTTCGACTCTGAAACGCGAGCCGATCCTCTTTACGCTGCGCATTGGCACTGAAGGGGGGATGCAAGAGATGCCTCAGGACCTGCGGCTCGCCTGTATCGATGAGGTATTGCGTTTTGATTTTGTCGATCTGATCGATATCGAAGTTTGCAACGGCGCTGAGGTTGTTCAGTCGATCATCAAGAATGCTCGCGAGCAAGGAAAGCGCGTAATCGCCTCGTTTCATGATTTTCAAGGCACACCGCCGAACGAGACCTTGCTTGAGAAGATTTCCACGATGGTCAGCCATGGTGCGGATATTGCAAAGATCGCGTGCATGCCTCGTGACGGTGGCGACGTTTTGAGACTACTCCAAGTCACTCTTACAGCCCGACGGCTATTCCCCGCCATTCCGCTATGCACGATATCAATGGGCGCACTCGGTTTTTTGAGCCGTGTGGCCGGATTTCTGTACGGTTCCGATATGACTTTTGCGGTCGGGACCGCTTCGTCGGCGCCGGGCCAGATCGCCATCGGCGAAGCCCGGGCGATCGCGGAATCGTTGATCCGCAACTCGTGAACAGTGTCGCCCGCCTGCAGATCGAGTATCATTAGTCTCCATGGGCGATCCGAATAGCCACCCCTTAAGAACTCCCTCCGATTTCAGGGACATCCTTGCTCAGAGCGGATTCTGGTCATGCTGTGGATATGACGGACTTTCCATAGTCTTCGCTGTACCGCTCGAGGCGGTCCAATCTCTTTCCGAAGAACAGAAGCGCGCAATGATGCGTTTGCTCCATCGTTTGGCCGAAGGCATGGATGAAAAGCTGAAAAATCAAATTGCGGAACTCGAACACGTAGGTGCCGAGGACCGTCTCGTTGGTCTGGTCAGGTTGAGCGCCAGCTTTCCCGCCTAGGCACAATTCCAGGGTTTGGATGAAGAAGCAGGCAAAGGCCGGAAACGTCCGAGGTATATATCTCGTCGGATTCAGTGGCTCCGGCAAGACCGCAGTCGCAAAATTGGTCGGCGAAATTCTGGGATGGCCGTCTTGCGACATAGACGACGTCATTGTCGAACACAGCGGCTTAACTATTCCCCTCATTTTTCAGCAGCAAGGTGAGACCGGATTTCGTGTGCTTGAAACGGAAGCATTGCGCGACGCCTCCAGCTCTGATCGCGCTTCGTTATCGCGACCGGAGGAGGCACCATTACGCGGCCTGAGCACCGGGTTTTCATGGCCAGCACGGGTTGGACTATTTGTCTGGAGGCGAAACCCGAGACCCTCCTCGCGAGAATTCAAAATCAGCTGAAAGAATCCGATCCTAAGGCCATTCGCCCGATGCTGGACGCCATTTATCCACTCGATCAGATTCGAGCCCTCAAGCACACGCGGCAGCCCGTGTATAGCCTCGCGGACTGGACGGTACACACGGATCGTTTGAGTGTGGAGCAGGTGGCTGCGGAGGTGGTACGAGCTGTTCGCTTATTAGAAAAGTCACAGGAGCCCGACGCATTCTTCGACGTTTCCGGCGCGCCGCTCCGACACTCACTGAATCCGGACTTGCCGCCACCGATTTTGGTGGCGGCCGGCCCATGGCCGTACAACGTTGTC
>QHXA01000346.1:6549-10303 GCA_003222755.1 Acidobacteriota bacterium | reverse complement strand
GCCGTCGAAGTCGTCGCGGAAGCCAACACGCTGCTCGCGACAACGTCTTCTTCCGTAGGCGATCTGCTTCCTGAAGTGCAAGTGCGAAGTCTTCCATTGGCTAGTCGCAACGTGCTGGATCTGGTCAGAACCGCGGCTGCGGGCGCAGTTGGTGACAACTTCGCGGGCGGGCGCATGAGCCAGATGAACACGACACGTGACGGGCTACCCACAATGGACGGGCGGTACAACGATTGGAACGGCGCTTATTCGGCTGTGTTCACCAGTCCCGACCTCGTTGAAGAAGTTCAGATCATCGTGAATAGCATCGATGCGGCTGCGGGGCGCGGTTCCGGACAGGTCAAAATGCAAACGCGTTCGGGCGGAAACGATTTTCATGGTGCGCTGTTCTATGCGAACAAGAACTCTGCCCTGGCATCGCAAGCGTGGTTTCAGAACCTCGTTGGCGCCGAGAAAACATATGGCAACCGCAACCAATTCGGCGGCCGGTTGGGCGGACCGATCAAGAAAAACAAGGCGTTCTTTTTCGTCCTCATTGATCAACAGCGCTACGTTGAGAAGCAGAATGTTGTGTCCACGGTTCTGACAGGACCTGCACGCCAAGGCATCTTCCGGTATCTAACCGAGGGCGGAACCGGCGCCAATAGCGGCGCGAGCCGGCGAAATGGTAACGCCTTTTCCACCACGCCTTCTGTTGACCTAAACGGCAACACGCTCTCAGTGAATCCGACTAATGGGGCTCCCCTCTTTCTGAATTCGTTCAACCTGTTCAGCGATGTTCGAGATCCGAACCGCACACGTATTGACCCGCAATGGGTCGGTCCGCAATACCTGACGCGCATGCCGTTGCCGAACGACTACACGGCCGGAGATGGACTAAACACGGCCGGCTATCGGTGGTTGCGGCGGCATCCAGGCTCAGACAGCTCCACGGGCAATGACCCGAACACGAACCGTGACCATCTCAGCGCGCGTGCGGATTACCAGCTCAATACCCAAAATAAGCTCACCTATACGATGAGCCGGGAAGAAGACTGGGGCGTGACCGGCCAAACAGGCCTTCCGGATTTTCCGGGTGGGTACTTCGGGCAGATTCGGCGGTATCCCGACGTGTATTCGGCATCGTGGACATCAACGCTATCGGCGTCAGTGCTGAATGAAGCGCGATGGGGCCTGAAACGCGACAGTTGGTTCGGCTGGTCGCCCTTTGATGTGGGGTGCTGCGTGCGCGGCGCGCAGGAAACCGATATCGCCGCGTCTTCCAAAGAGGCGCTATCGACGTTCCCGCAGCTTAAAGGAAAATTGTTTTATACCCAACCCGGCTCCGTGGGCGGCGCTGCCCTGGGGAATTATGCGCCGTTCGACCGAGCCGGAGCTTCACCACGCTTCAATCCAAGCCCGCTGATGCAGTTTGCCGACACACTGAGTTGGATCAAGGGCGCCCATTCTTTTCAAGCGGGCTTCGAATTAACGCACAGCGGCTCGGGCCAGAATAACTCGGGGGGCATTGCGACCGCATACGCGCATTCAATCCTCGGCGTTGGAAATATTCCTGTGCCGAATGTCACTACGACGAACTTCCGGGGATTGAATTCCAACGATGTCACCACAGCCCAGGATCTGCTGGCCAATCTTGCCGGAACCATCAGCAACATCAGCGAAAAATTTTGGACGAATTCTCCGACAGACGCGGACTGGTCAGACTATACGGGCAAAACCGTCTTCGTCATCCGCACTTATCGGCAGAACGACTGGGCCGGTTTTCTTAAGGACAACTGGAAAGTCACACAGCATTTCACGTTGAATTTGGGATTGAGATACGACAAATATGGCGTCCCTTACGACCTGACCGGAATGGCGACGCGTGTGAAAGGCGGTCAGGCTGGGTTCTTCGGTATTTCCGGGACAGATTTCAGCGCGTTGTGGAATCCATATGCGACGGGAGGATCATTGACGAATGTCGAACCCGCCGGCAAGCACTCGCCCAATCCCAAAGTTTTGCCCTACAAAAATGACTGGAATAACTTCGCTCCCTCGGTCGGTTTCAGCTGGTCGATGCCTTGGTTCAAGCGGAGCACCGTCCTTCGCGCAGGATACGGCATCAACTATGCCGGCGCGCCCGCGTACCAACAGTATGGCCGAGAGATTGGCGCTCAGCCGGGTTCTCAGATCCAGGTGATCTATACGCCGTCAACATACCTCGATATTGCTGGCGCCAATCCGAGCCTCGTGCCCCTCTCGACCGGCGGCGCCAAGCCGAATGACCCGGTGCCACTAACCAATCGCACGACTACGCTTAGTGGATTTGCTGATGATCGCGTTATTCAATACAGCCACAACATCAATCTTTCGATTCAGCGCGAGCTCGCGAAGGATTTGACGCTGCAAGTCAGCTACATGGGAAACAAGGGTACGAAGTTGTGGAATCCCATCGAACTGAACGAACCGAACATTTTTGAGAACGGCATTCTCGAGGCCTTCAACACTACACGCGCGGGGGGCAATGCGCCGCTGTTCGACCGGATTTTCAACGGCCTGAATGTCACTGGCGTTGGGACAGTGAATGGCACGGCGCTGACGGGTTCGCAAGCGTTACGCAGATTTACGACAACGAACCAATGGATTGCGAACGGAGACGTCGCCAATTTTGCCAATTGGCTGAATAGCACATCTGCTTTGACAGGCGTCAACGGGGGTTTGCTGCGAAATGCAAACCTGCCGGAAAACTTCATCGTCGTGAATCCGCAGTTCGGCAGCGTCGCGCTACATGGAAATAACGACAACTCCATTTATCACGCGTTGCAAACGGAAGTGAAGAAACGCCTCTCCAGCGGCTTCACAGGCCAATTCAGCTATACCTGGTCCAAGGACCTTGGTAACTCCGCAGCTGCGAACGGCAGTGGCAGCAGCAGCACGGCCACAACCCGCGATCCTCGAAATCGGAACTTACAGCGAGGTTTGATCACCTTCGACCGTACGCATCAATTTAAAGCGAACGGCACATGGGCCCTGCCTTTTGGCGCAAACAGAGCGGTTTTCAGTAACGCACCTGGCTGGATCGAGCGGGTTGTTGAAGGATGGGAAATGTCTGGCATCTTTTCCTGGCTCTCAGGAGCGCCACTGACGTTTACCTCACCGATAAGAACACTGGCCATTCGCGCTAATGCAAACACGGCTGATCTTGTGGATGCATTGCCGAAAAATCTGGGCAAGGTAGATGTGGCTAACGGCTTTGTCCAATACTTCTCGAATCTAAAAACGCAGGCAGCGTCGGTACCGAACTTCGGCGGCGATTCGGCCCTTCCGGGGCGCTTTACGAACCAGGTTGTGGTAGACGACAGAGGCAACGTGATTCTGCAAAATCCACAGCCAGGAACGACAGGGAATACTGCATTGAATTTACCTGGTGTGAAGGGTCCTGGAACTCTGGGTCTGGATATGGCGTTAACCAAGAGAGTTCGGGTGAACGAGAAAACCATGTTCACGCTGCGCGCCGATGCTATTAACCTTTTAAACAAGCCGCAGTGGGGCGTTCCGAATACGAATATCAATTCCGCGACCTTCGGCCGGATTACTACTGCAACAGGATCACGCACGATTCTGCTCAACGCGCGTGTGGACTTCTAGCGTTGCCGCTAGAGGGAACCCGGGCTAAAGCTAGCCAAGGGCCCGCCCTGCCATGTCGTCTTTTCCGCAACGAACCGAACATTTTTGAGAACGGCATTCTCGAGGCCTTCAACACTACACGCGCGGG
>QHXA01000346.1:5835-6457 GCA_003222755.1 Acidobacteriota bacterium | reverse complement strand
TGCCGAACCAGGGCAGGTGGCCCGCCGAACCGTTGAACTCGCAACCCGGCTTCGTAAATGGTCTTTACGTGCTCGCGTTCACCTTATTGGTAAAACTAGGCAAGTTCGGAAAACGCATGATTTGGAGATTGCGACCGGCAAATTTCCAGAATTGCGGGAAGGACTCGTCTGAGTCCCGGGAGATACAATTTTGTGTATACATTCTACAAATTCGTGTACCTTTGCGACTGTTAGTAGATTTCTCCACCATCCCACCTTCCCCCGCGGCGCAAGTCGCGGGGATTTTTTTGTTTTCAATGTCGAGAAACCTGCTCCGTACATCATAACGTCAATGGTTTCGGCGCAATGGAAAGTCACCCGGTGTCCACAGGTCGTCCTCAATTGAGCGCTCCATGTCGTGTACGTACCTGACCATTAACATAAGCCTAATATCAAACTTAACGGGTTAGGCTCCTGCCCTCGATCGGCCATTGTTATTCTGCTTGCTCGAATTCGTTTGCTCCGACGGCCGCCCGCAGGCCTTTCGCAACCTGCAACGCGTTCGTCGTTAATCTGCTCGCACCGCCTCGCGGTGCATCAGAAGTTAAATCGAGCGTTGAACGTAAATCTTCGGTTTGCGACC
>QHXA01000346.1:4901-5767 GCA_003222755.1 Acidobacteriota bacterium | reverse complement strand
CACCGCGGATTGTTCATCACATTGACCGCGTCAACGCGGATTTCGAACTCTTTCTTCTCTGCAATTCTTATGCGCTTGACAAGGTTCACGTCGAAGCCTGCGTGGGTCGGTCCTTCGATCCAGGTACGGCCGAGAGTGCCGATCGTTCCTGGCGTCGGATTCGCAAGGATGATATTGCCGCTCGCATCCGCGAGCGCTTTGTTGCTGAATGAGCTCGAGAGAGTCTGCTGCCCTGTAATGCCGCTGATCGATGGATCTGTGACCTGGTTGTATCCATCAAAGTAGTACGCGCCACTCGTGGTGGGAGTGATGCTGCCGACGCTCTTCGGGAAGCTTCCCAGGATGTTCGGCGTATTGGCCGTGCGCGCAAGATTGATAGTTCCGGGCACTGCTGTCCATGTGGTTTCCGCATTGGCCGCCGTAATCGTTATTGGCGCACCCGAACTCCAGCTAAAGATACCGCCCAACTGCCATCGCTCAACGAGCCGCTTGACAATACCGGGTGCGTCGCTCAAGAACCTGCGGCCTGGTCCGAACGGCAATTCGAAGGTGCCATTGCTGCGGAAGTCATGTGTGCGGTGGAAACCGAGGAGGGCGTGGTTCTGGTGATGATTTCTCGGGTCCTGATACTCGAGACCACCGTCGCCATTTTGTTCGCCCAAACTCCGGCTCCACGTGTATGCAAATGAGTTGGTAAAGCCGTGCGAAAGACGTTTGGTTAGCTGGAGGTTCATCGAATGGTAAGTGGAGCTGCCGGGATTCGTGTTCATCACCACGGCCGCGTATTGCGGATTGGCAACGATAAAGTTGTCAGGGAATCCATTTCGTGCGATCAGACCGCCGGCTTTGCCGGTAACCGTTGTCGA
>QHXA01000346.1:0-4794 GCA_003222755.1 Acidobacteriota bacterium | reverse complement strand
CCCGTCAAGGTCGTCCCGTTGACAACGCCCTGTCCCAAACTGGCGTTTGTCCCGGTATTGAGCGTGATGCCGTTCAAGATTTGATCGAACAACGGCGCGTCGCCGCCAGCGCGGGTGATCTTGAAGGCGTTTAGGATTCCGTTTTCGTAAATGTTTACATCGTTGATCGAGAATCCGCCGTACAAGTGTGTCCCTTTGCTGCCGATATAGCGGGCCTCGAACGTGAGGTTCTTCGCCAGTTCGCGCTGAATTTCGAGGTTGAAGTTTTGAACGTACGGGTTCACTCGATTGTCGTCGAAGCCCAACAGCGGGTTGGTTCGAAGATCAAATGGTTCCTGAGCCAACGGCTTCACGCCGGTTGGAGCTGGTACCGGGATTGGAAGGTTGGGAGAGGAGAAATTGAGGTAAGCGGCGCCCAATCCCAACGTTGTGAGGTTCTGAGGGGTAGACAGTCCGACATTGTTGCCGGTGAAAAGGTTAGGTGCAGCGTTGAACGAAGCCGCGCCTTGATAGCTGAGGCCATATCCCGCGCGCATGACAGTCTTGTCCTTTCCACCCCAGGGCAATGACCAGCTCAAGCCAATAGCGGGACCAAAGTTGTTCCGGTCATTGTGATAAAAGAGCACGTCCGGATTGTTGGAGTTCTTGCCTGTTAGCTGAAGCTGGGTCGGTCTACCAGCGATACGCCCGGGTTGCCACATGTCGTTAATGCTCGTGCCCGAAATTCCAAACAGTCCGGCGGATCCTCCCACTGGAGCGGCGTTCATGCCGTTCTTTTCCCATGGCACGCCGTAAAAGTCGTAGCGCAGTCCAAGGTTCACCGTGAGATTCGGATGGATCTTCCAATCGTCTTTGAAGAATGCACCCCATTCATTTTGGTGATAATCCTTGACCCGAACTGGCGCTGTGAAGTTCTGATCCGTTGGGCTGTGGACATTGAATGTTAAGCTGACGCCGGCTACGGAACCGGAGAGGTCGCGCAGCAGATTCTCGGCTGTCGTAACACTGGGGCCGGTCAGTCCGGGAATCGTATTGATTCCTGTCACGGGCACGCTCCCACCGCCGACCGCGACAACTGGAAAAATAACCCAATCGGGATTGTCCGTGCCGTTCCATCCCTTGGATGATGTGAAGCGGGATTCGAAACCGGCTTTGAAAGCATGCTTGCCCTTTGTCCAACTCAGCGTATCGCTGTAGTTGTATAGCGGACTTTGTTGGCCGCGAGTGGCGGCACCGCTCACGCTGGTGATGATATTGTCCGGGATCAGCGCCTGCACCGGCCAGAATGCAACACCGCCGTGCGTGGGAAGTGCGGCTCGAGCTTCCTCACCGACGGCGTCCGGTCTCCAGATCGATGACCAGCTATAGTTCCACGCCTTTCGAGTGCCGAGGCGGAATTCGTTTACGATGGTCGGAGACAGCGTCGAGACCAATGATCCGGTTATCACACGCGGCGCACGGCGTATCGCGCCGTTGTACCCTCCGGGCCAATTCGTGATGCCCGCTTGGGCGGTCTGTGCCCAGTCTCGCTCCCACGTTCCGCTGAACGACGCCTTGTGACTGGAGTTGAAATTATGGTCGATGCGGACGTTGTACTGGTTCCGATCGGTGTCATTACCATCGCCATTCGGAGTGTCCTGACCTTCGATACGGCGAAGCCAGCGAATGCCCCCCGTATTCAAGCCGTCTCCGAGGGTATAGTCATTCGGTGACGGCATCCGGCCGATGAGCCGCTTGATCCAGCCTGATGTATCAAAGGCTGACCGATTGGTATCCCAAGGAGTGCCGTCGGGGCGTGCAAACACGTTGAAGGACGTCAGAGGACCGGTCGCGCCGACGGGCGATACGGGATTGCCGCCACGATCCACCGTTGGATTGTTGGTTAAAATATTGCCGTTCTGCACCCCAGGGAAAAACCGGAAGATGCCTTGCCTTGCCGGTTCCGTTAAAACCGTGCCTGTGAAATTGCTCTTCGTGAGGTATCGCTGTCCGTCATACAAGAAAAAGAAGAATGTCTTGTTCTTGATGATCGGACCGCCCACGCGTCCGCCGAACTGGTTGCCGTTGTAATAATCTTTTCCGGCGCCCTGAAAATTGTTGTTCCAGGAATTGGCGTTCAGCTTCGAGTTGCGGTTGACCCAAAAGATACTTCCGTGCAGTTCGTTGGTGCCCGAACGAGTCGACATCTGAATCTGGCCGGAGCCGCGTCCCATCTCCGCATCCGCAGGTGCGACGATGACGCGGACCTCGTCGACAAGGTCCGGACTTACATAAGTCGTCGTCGCAGCGCCGGTATCGTACCGTCCATCGCTGACGGGAATGCCGTCGCGCGTCGTATTCAATTGCGTCAGTCGCCCACCGGCAAAGTTACTGCCCTGCGTGCCGGACGCTGTCCCGACCAGGTCGAGTATGTTGCGGGAAGCGAGAGGCAGATCGCGGACTTTGTATTCGGGAAGCACAGAGCCTACCGACGATGACGTTGTCGCGATCAATGTGTCTGCGGCGATGCTCACTTCAACGGACTGGGCCTGCGTGCCGACTTGCAGCGTGAAGTTCAATCGTACTTGCTGCGAAACGCCCAACGTGACGTCGTTGTAGGTTTCGGTCTGAAAACCGGGAAGCTCCGCGCTCGCTTTGTATGTTCCGGTCTGCAGCGAGGGAAAGTTGTACGCGCCGGTTTCATTCGTGATGGCGGTCGAAACAATACCGGTTTGAGTATTCGTGGCCGTGACCGTCACGCCCGGAATCAAGGCGCGCGACGGGTCGGAAACGGTTCCACCCAATGTTGCGTTTGTTGTTTGAGCAAAAGTGTTCGTGAAGAGAACAGAGCAAAGCAGCAATGCTGCCGCAACAAGCCTTTTCATATCTCCTCCATACCCACGACAAAAAGTGACGGCATCGTACTACGCGGCGATTGGGTAGGGTAGAGATTTTGTGTTAAAGCCGCTTTGCGCCCGCCGGAGGCGTGCAAGTAAATTAGCCGGGAGTACGCGCACGTTTTTTGTGCGCCTACTCCCGGAATACGACAAAATGCGCACCCTGGAAAGGGCCCTGGAAAGGGTGCGAGGATTTCCTCGCACCGCGCTGGGTGGGATGTCCTTGGTTTCAGACGACCGGGGGTTGCGCTCGCTATCGCTCGCTTAACCCCGGCTAATTTCCTAACACGCCTCCGGCGTGTGCAAACGCGACTACGTACTTGACTGTGAAGTTGTTTAAGTCTTTTGTGTTAAAACCATGACTGGATGAAACGCATTGGCATCCTTACAGCTGGAGGCGACACGCCTGCGCTCAACGCGGCTATTCATGGCGCGGTTGCACGTGCGAACGAACTGAAGATCGAACTGTACGGGTTCATCAAAGGCTTCAATTGCTTCTTCAATTCTCGTTTACCGCACGTTCATTTGAATCCTTTGTTTCAAAGCATCCCGGAACTCGATCCCACCAAGGGCGGCACACTCATAGGTTCGACACGGGACTACATCGATCCCGAGAAGAGAGCCGAACTGGACCGGATCACAGAACGCCTGAAGCGACTCGGAATTGATGGACTCATCGCGATCGGTGGTGACGGCACGCTGAACGGTTTGCAGCCGCTCGCGGAGCGGCTGCCCACGGTGCTCGCGCCAAAGACCATCGACAACGATTTGGGCTTGAATTATCCGAGCGAACCCGACGAATGGATGCGTATTGATGGAGACGCGCCGCACGCCTATCGGTACACACGCTCGCCATCGAATGCAGTTTTCGATCTCGATCAGATCGTGAATTATGTGACGCCGGGTTATGCCACGGCTGTCATGGTCACGGCGCAAGGCATCGGCCGCGTGCGCACGACGGCCGAGAGTCATCGGCGCATCGCGATTATCGAAGTCATGGGACGACAGTCCGGCTACATCGCCCTCGGCACGGCATATGGCCAGCCGGACATCATTCTGGTTCCGGAGTACCCACTCGAGATCGAGCGCGTTGTCGAACGAGTGAAATATCTATACGACCTTCAGAAAAATGTCGTGATCGTTTGCGGTGAGGGTATTGTTGACGAGCAAGGCCGCGAACTCGGCGCCGTGTCCACATCCACAGATCCGGCGGGCAATATCACATTGAGCGGCGCCGCAGAAGCGCTGCGCGCGAAATTGATCGATCGTCTTGGTGATCGGTACTTTCAGCTTTATCGGCGGGGCAGGTCTGCAAAGGAAGCGATCTTTACCAGAAAAGTCGGCCACACGCAGCGTGGCGGGCGCCCGATTCTCTTTGACCGGTTCTACGCAGCATTACTCGGTTCGACAGCGGTCGATCTGCTGGTCGAAGGCCGGAACAATGCAGTGGCTGTTCTTCAGTACCATTCCGAAAAAGGGTTCCATGTCGAAGGCTATGATGCGAACCGGTTTCGCGACCGCTGGGGTTTGATCCACGCCCGCTACATGCACCCCGCGCTATACGATCCAAAGTTGATGAAACCATCCAAGATGGGAATTGACTATCTGCTGCCAATCTTCACCGATGCCATCGGTAGCGACGACGCCGAATACATGCGCCAGACGGTGTTCAACCCCGGCAACCTCGCCCAACCTTACCACTCCATCAATACCGACGTGCACAAGCGCATCCGATACCTGGAGTAACGGCCAGTATCGCGGAGCGGTGCCGGAAATTCGGACAACCTGACCTGGCCTGACAATTTGCAGTAAACGAGGAAAACAGAATGAGCCGGAAGTCCCCTCCTCAGCTGAGGAGGGGACTTCGCGGGGCATCCAGTTTCAGTTCCCGTAGAGTTTCCGTAATGTACAGCTAATC
>QHXA01000345.1:15237-15728 GCA_003222755.1 Acidobacteriota bacterium | reverse complement strand
AGAAGGCGTGAAACGCGGCAAGGCCATGCCCACTGCTGCCCAGAATGCAGAAATCGATCAAAAGAAATGCGAGTACTCACCCCATGTTCAGGTCATGGCGGTGAACAGCGAGATCGCGCTGCGGAACAGTGATCCGATACTGCACAATATTCAGTTTTTCCAGGGCGACAACAGCCTCTTCAACATTGCGCAGCCGGTTCAAGGCCAAGTGAACAAGCACAAACTCGAGAATGCAGGCACCATCTATGTGGAGTGCGCGGTCCATGGCTGGATGCAAGGTAACGTTGTCGTCGTGGACAATCCGTACTACGCGGTGACCGATGAAAACGGGAAGTTTTCGATCACGGATCTGCCTCCCGGAAAATATCAGGTAAAAATCTGGCATGAGTATTTGGGAGAGTTGACTCGTGACGTCACCGTCAACGCCAAGGCTGAAACTACGTTAAATGAGGACTTCAAAGATCTGCTCGCGAAGAAGGCCTCTCCAGCCG
>QHXA01000345.1:11854-15151 GCA_003222755.1 Acidobacteriota bacterium | reverse complement strand
CGGCGGACCTCACGATCAAGGTTGGGACGACTGTCAAATGGGTCAACACTTCGGGAGAGGATGGCCCCCGGCACACTTCTACCGATGATCACGAGTGGGAGTCGCCCCAGGCCCAGGCCATCTTGCCCGCAGGCGCCGAGAAATGGAGGACGCCGTTTCTCCGCAACGGTGAATCCGCGACGCATACGTTCACGGTGCCGGGAAAATACCAATATTTTTGCGAGACTCACGGCCAGTATGGGATGATTGGGACCATCACCGTTGTGCCGTAGTTCGCAGGGCCGTCAGGGGGAAAAATGAATCGACAGTTTTCTTTAATCATTATCGTCATCGCGGGAGTTTTCGCAGTGGGTATAGCATCCGCGCAGCAGCACAGACCGTATAACCAAATAATGAAGGATATCGGACCAACATTCGCCAGCTTGAAGAAGAATCTGGATGCGAATAGCGGGGCCGGGGCCGCTGAGGATGCTGCCAAACTGGAAAAATTGTTTGCGGAGACCGAAGCGTTTTGGGCACCGCTCAATACAGGAGATGCGGTCGGCTACGCGAAAAAAGCCCGCGAGGCCTCCGCGGCAGTGGGCGCCGCAGCCAAAAACAACGATATGAAAGCAGCGCAAACGTCGTACACCGCTATTCAGAAAAACTGCGGCAACTGCCATTTGGCGCACCGCGAGGACACCGGCAAGGATAACTACATCATCAGACCATGACCAACTTGTAGTTTGCGCGTTTTGGTCGTTTTTGAGGCATCGTCGCATGCTTCGATAAGTGTCATCGACGAGTTCCGAATAGTCTTCACTGCCAAGCAGCATGATCGCGGTTAGGACCGAAGCCGGAGACTGCCCGTAACTCTCAATAGCGTCGCGCCCTTTGCTTTGTCAGATTCCTAGTCAAGTCGAAAATCGCTGTGAAGCCAAAGGCCGGGTAGTGGGTCTTTTGAGCTGAATGTTCTTTGCGAAGGCTATAGGATCACTGCAATTCCGAAACTCCAAACTTGGTGTTAATATGTCGCCCAATAGATAAATCGTCAGCTAATCGTCGTACCTTGGAGGTGCAAATGAGATTGCGGCGAGCATTCGCGATGGCTGTATTAGCTCTCGTGGTCGCAATCCCCACGTTGCGTGGGGTTGTTTTCGCGCACCATAGCAGGTCGCATTACGGAACTGAAGAGTCGACGACGAAGGGCGTCGTTCTTGAATACAAGTGGAGAAATCCGCATGTCTTCGTCGTCTGGGCAGTAAAGGATCAGAATGGCAAGACCACGCAGTGGGTCGGTGAAATGGCTTCCTTGACGTCGATGATTGCTGATGGCATGACCAAGGATTCTCTTAAGACGGGTGATGAAATTACTGTAGTCGCCTTCCCATCAAAGAATCCGGGTTCGACCGAAGCCCTGATCAAGAAAATAACGAAAGCGGATGGGACCGTTGTTGTGGACAATTCGCGAGTACCCAATCTCCGGGCACCATAGATCTCATTCTCGGGAGTAAATCATGCGAAACCGAATCGTTGTCTCGATTCTTGCCTTAATTTCTCTGGCTTTGTCGCCGGCAACCGTGGCTCAAGATCGAACGTTCGGGCGGCCAACGACGGCGACGCAGCCGGACAAAGACGTGACGCCAGGGCCAGGCTGGAAGACGTGCCCGCGCTGCACGAATAACAAACAATTGGCCGCAGCAAACAAAACTTATAACGTCGAGGGCCATCCATTCGATCCGCATGACCTGTCGGGAGTATGGGGTAATAACGGCATCGAACTCGATGTGAAGAATGTTCCCCCATTCACACCGCTGGGTGAGCAGATGTTCGAAGCGACCCGGTCGGAAATTCCAACTACAAATTCGAAAGACGGTATGTTGATATGCGACCCTTTAGGCTATCCGCGCCTGTTCGCATATAACTACGGATTTCAGTTCGTGATGTTGCCCGACAGAGTGCTCCAGTTTTTTGAATGGGGCCACACGTGGCGCGACATCTGGACCGACGGCAGGAAACTGCCCGACGATCCTCCACAGCAACGTTGGTTGGGATATGCCGTTGGCAGATGGGAAGGAGACACTTTCGTCGTAGAAGGATACGGTTATGACGATAGATCCTGGATCTCCGAGGACCGAAGGAATCGCATCCGCGGATTTCCACATACCGATCAGATGCGGACCGTCGAGCGTTACAGGCGCACAAGCTACGGGACGTTGGAGGCCGAGATAACAATTACAGACCCAAAGATTTTCACGCGGCCTTGGATAACCAAAGGCAAAGTCGAACTCCGGCCAAACGCAGAACTGTGGGAATATTTCTGTGTCCCCTCCGAGTCGGATGACTACAACAAGCGGTTGATCGACGCTGCGAGGCAGTCCAACAAGTAGGCACAATGGGGCATTCGGGGTCAGACACATCTGACCCCGAATTAGCCCAAACATCTTTGTTCGCAATTATTTACTTGCACCCTCTTGCCCTCGGTTACATAATCCGGCTCAACGATAATTCTTAGTAAAAATTCTTCTGCGAACCGTCTTTTTTGACCCAGTAACTCCCAAGACTTGAGGAGGAGAAGGATGAAACGCCGGAATTTGGTTCTGATGACCGCGATGGTTTTTTGTCTGTCGCTTGTCGTCGTTGCGCAGCTCCCTCAGACAAACCAGTCGCAGCCAGCCCAGCCACAAGTGGATCAGGATCGCATTGAAGCAGCGCATAGCAAATTGCTGTCAGGTGAGGACAGGGCCAAAGAGGCTAGCCGGCTGACCGAAGCAGTGGCTCCGGCCTTGCCCGGCGCAGGGTCTTCCACTGCGCCAATACCTCGAAAGAACTTCATCGACGAATACATCTTTGGACGGATGGAGCGCGATAAGATTCCACATGCGCCCCTCGCAGGTGATGAGGAATTTTTGCGAAGGGCGTACCTGGACGCCACGGGTCTTTTGCCGACAGCCGACCAAGTCCGTGCGTTTTTGAGCAACACGGATCCCGATAAGCGCGACAAGCTTATCGATTCTTTGATCGGCAGCGAGGAATTCACCGACCAGTGGGCGTATCACTTTGGCGAATTGCTCCGAACGCGAGAAGCGCAATTTCACCTTTGGACAAAACAGTGGCTGAAGGTGGACCGGCCATATAACGATGTGTTCGCGGACATCGTTACGCCCACCACAAAAAATGCGAAGGGCTTCCCAACGGCTCTCACCTTCTATGATCCCATCGGCTACATTGCGACTCGCTGCGGGCTGTGGACCGATGCTGACGATTACAAAGGTCTGAACCGTTTGGACTGGATTGATGAAATCACCTCCGATGTCG
>QHXA01000345.1:11373-11814 GCA_003222755.1 Acidobacteriota bacterium | reverse complement strand
CATGGACTGCTTCTCCTGTCACAACGGCGCCGGTCATGCCGATAGTTTCAATTTATTCTTGGGCAGCAGGAAGAGAACCGACTTCTGGCAGCAGGCGGCATTCTTCGGCAAGATGCGCAACATCGGATACAGCGACGGCAGTGCGCGCAACTTCTATGGCGGCAGCAGCCTCTTTGATGACCTGGCGCCTGGATACAACACCGGAAACGATGGCCTTTTTTACACCCCGGCGGAAGGCCGTTTCCCGCGCGACGGCAAGACCTACGAACCTGCGTTCCTGCTGACGGGAGAGAAACCAAAACCGGGTGAAGATCCGCGTAAGGCATTGGCGCGGATTCTGCCGAATCACATCCAGTTCGCGCGTGCGACGGTCAACATCCTTTGGCAGAAGTTGATGGTGATTGGTTTGGTCGAGCCCTACGATGGTTTCGATCTGATGCG
>QHXA01000345.1:9928-11208 GCA_003222755.1 Acidobacteriota bacterium | reverse complement strand
AATGGAAGGACGCCTACATTCCGTATCACGCGCGGCGGTTTGCTCGAGTTTTGACGGGCCCGGAGGCTGTCGATATCGTCACCCAGGCCACCGCAACTCCGTTCGAGTGGAAGCTGTATGGAGCGGACCGGCAGTACGTCAAGGAGCTGACCAGTCCTTTGAGCCTCAAGGGCGAAGCGGGCGGCGGTGGCGGCGCTCTGAACGCCGGCAATTCCCCAGAGAAGTCGCTGGTCTTCGCATTCATGCAGGCCTATTACCAGGCCGAGCGTGCAATGCCACCGGTCGATAAAAATATAGCCAGCCCGGTTCAGGCGATGATGATGATGACCTCACCGGTCGTTACCAAGCGAGTGGCCGCTGAAGGAAAAACACGCGTGGCGAGCTTGTTGAAGGCGGGCAAGTCGGACGATGAAATCGTCGAGGAACTGTTCCTCGCGAGTTTGGCACGCCGGCCTACGGCCGACGAGTTGGAAGTTGCGAAGCGTGTCATCGCAAAGGACAAGAAAAGCGGCGTTGAGAATATTCAGTGGGCCCTGCTGAACTCGACGGAATTTTTAGTGAACCATTGATCGCCCGACGCTAAAAGAGCGTGGGGGACCGGCCAAATAGCCATCAAGGAGGTAGTACCGACAGTGGCTTGGCCGGTGGGCCCGACGCTAAGAGAAGGAGAAACATCCATGCGAGAACGAATCGGGAATCTGAGCCGCCGCGAATTACTGAAATTATTTGGTATCAGTGTGGGCACCAGTCTCGCTGGTGAAGCCGCCTGGCCGCGCAAGATTCAGGCACAAAGCAAGAAAGTGACGCCTCGAAAGAATGTCCGGAATGTGATTTTTATCCAAAACTGTGGCGCCATGAGTCCGCCGGAATGTTTGGACTTCCATGAAACGAAGGACACGGCAAAGGACCTGGACCTTCAACCGGTCAATTCCGATTTTGTAATTTCCAAAGCCATTTTTCCGAATTACGAAAAGTGGGCTCCGAAAGCCACGTTGGTCCGGTCATTCTATGAAAACTCGCTTGTTCACTTTTCCGCTCAGTACCACACACAGGCAGGACGTGCGTTGAATGCCGCAATCCTGAGGGAGATTCCGGCGTTTGGCAGCGTCATCGCTTCCGAACTGGAACCCGAACGCCGGCCATCCGATACATTCCCAACATTCATGAGCTTCGATTTGTGGAACGCGAGGTGTCCGCAGATCGGATCGGGAATGTTGAATCCCCGCTTTGCAGGACTCGACATCAACACCGGCAGCGTCTTCGACGCCTTCGGCAGTGGC
>QHXA01000345.1:8650-9873 GCA_003222755.1 Acidobacteriota bacterium | reverse complement strand
GCAGCGCAGAATGACAGAAGTTTCCCCGTCAGGCGGGATTGGCGGCAAGGCCAATGAGTACAAGGCGCACTACGATTACGCATTGAAGATCCTTATGGCTGCCCGGTTCAAGAAGGTCCTCAACATCAGCGATGAGGATAAGGCGCGCTACGGTGTGCCGAAGGACAAAGGTGCCGCGAAGATCGGCCTTGCGATGCTGCTGGCGCGGAACATACTCGCAGCGGATGCAGGAGCGCGATTCCTATGGGTTGCCAACACCTATAACGGTGGAAACGGTCCGGCGGATAACCATGATCGGCTCTATGGCCGTGGTGCATTGGCTCCGAAGGGTGCACAGTTATCCATCTACGAGAGCGGCCCTCGTCTGGATGCGGCGTTCAGCAACCTTGTTGAGGATCTTTCGAAGATGCCCGGCAAGCAGCCCGGAAAAACACTGCTCGATGAAACCATGATTTGCATGATCCATGAATTCGGGCGCAATCCGGAGATGAACTCCAATGGTGGCCGTGATCATTGGGGCGCATGTTTCGCGAATCTGTTCATGGGCGGAGGCATCAAGCCGGGACGGATCATCGGAAAGACCGACGGCTACAAAGTGACGGACGTGGGTTGGCAGTTCAAACAACAGCCGATGATGGACCACGTTGTCTCGACGATTTACAGTGCTTTGGGCATCGATTGGTCGAAGAAGATCGTTGACACACCGTCGGGACGAGCGTACGAATACCAGCAAACAGCGCCGCTTGGAGGTCCAGCATTTATTCCACTGACCCCCATTGAGGACGTGTTCGCATAGGTATGAACAAAAAGATCATCTTCACCATTCTCTGTTGCGTTTGCGCCGCGGTGCCAATCGCGGCGCAAACAGCAGCGCCGGAAGCCATGGTGCTGATCCCCGCCGGCAAATTCTGGATGGGCCGCGCCTTCTCAATCTTCCTGGATTCGGGCGACCTTTGGGCGCGCGACAAGATCGACAACCGGCCCGCCAATAACATCTATTTGGATGCTTTCTCTATCGACAAGTACGAAGTCACAAATGCGGACTACGCCAATTTCGTTCAGGCAACGGGCGCTAAGCAGCCGTGGCACTGGCCGCAAGGCAAGATCCCAAGTGAGGAAGAGAAGTTTCCTGTCGCTAACGTCAACTGGTATGAAGCGACGGATTACTGCAAGTGGGCAGGTAAACGTCTTCCCACGGAAGCGGAATGGGAGAAGGCGGCACG
>QHXA01000345.1:3918-8548 GCA_003222755.1 Acidobacteriota bacterium | reverse complement strand
CTACTCCAGTACCGGCGACTCTTGGCCGTCCTCGCGCCAACCCTGTGGGATCATTTACGCCCAACGGCTACGGTCTCTACGACATAATCGGAAACGTTATGGAGTGGACCAATGATTGGTACGACAACAATTATTATCCCTTCATGCCGAAACGCAATCCACGTGGGCCGGAGACTGGTCGATACAAGAGTGTGCGTGGCGCTGGTTATGCGGACCAGGGTGGACACGGTGTCGAGAAGTTGGTCGACTATCGCAACTTTAGTGATCCCGACACCCGCATGACGACGATAGGTTTTCGCTGCGCAAAGTAACAACACGCCTTAGAGGAAAAAAATGAATCGATTATTTTTTTTGATCACTATCGCTGTAGCCGGAACTGTTGTTGTAGCCACAGCGTTCGCCCAGCAACACAGACCGTACAACCAAATCATGAAGGATGTCGGATACACGTTCGCCAGCTTGAAGAAGAATCTGGATGCGAATAGCGCGGCCGCTGCCGCTGCGGATGCTGCCAAACTGGAAGGACTGTTCACGGAGACTGAAGCGTTTTGGGCGCCGTTCGACACGAAAGATGCCGTTGGTTTCGCGAAGAACGCGCGAGATGCCGCGGCCGCTGTTGGTACCGCAGCCAAGGGGAACGATATTAAGACGGCCCAGGCGTCGTACTCCGCTATTCAGAAAAACTGCGCCAGCTGTCACTTCGCTCACCGCGAGGAGACCGGCAAGGGTTTCTTGATCAGACCATAACCTACTCGCAGTTCAAGGAAGTGGCTTCTATGCGTCGACTGATTATTTCGACTTTGATCATGTTGTTTGCAGCAATCGAGGTTCATGCGCAGGCTGCTGCGGACTCACCGGAGCAGAAACTTGCCGAGGAATTTCTAAGTCGACTGAATGCCCTCGACGACTGGTACTTATCCGTGGATGGAAAGGAAGAGGGCGTTGAGCAACTTGTCAACAGCATGATGGAACTGTACGCTCCGGATGTGCTCGCGGAAGTGCCGCCACACGATAAAGATCAAATCGGACCGGTGATGCTTCGTGGGAGCGAGAATGTCCGCAAATGGGTGGACAGGATTGCGAGATCCCAGGTTCGGCTGAACTATCTCATCAAGCGTCAAACGGATGGACCGACGGGAGACTACGAAGGATGGCGCCTGGTCTACTCCACGAAACTGCCGTGGGGAGGGACCGGCATTGCATTCCAGATCATCGGCGTCTGGTCTTTGCGGGAAGATCGCCGACGATTTACGGCACCCGGATCGGTCTTCATACAGTATGGACCCGATGGAAAAATCCACCGGCTCCGCCTTCTTCTCGGCGAAATCGACGAGGTCGCGCCGTTGTAGGCGCACGGTCACTGCGCGATTCCGCTAATTGCTCACTGTCCTTGAATGATGGCGCAGCAATCCGCCGCCGAGCAGAATTCCCAGGATCGAAGCAGCGACGTGCGCCGCGAGAGGTCCAACGAAGAGGTAAGCCACGGCAGGTTTAACGGTAAGGATAAACGGTCCGAAGAGCAGCAGGTCCATAAGAAGGACCGAACCGGCAAACAGAAGTACTACGGCTGTTTGTTGGTTGCGATGAAAGCGGGCGACCAGCCAGCCACACATTGTCCACACTATGAGAGGCAACGCGACTCCGAATACAAAGGAGAAAGGTCGGGCCAAGCCTGCTTGAACAAGTACAGGCGCCCACAGGACGGACCACGCAGTGCCGATTGGAGCGCGCGGTTCAATCGCGACACCGAAGTTGCCCCCAAAGAAGAAAGGCGTGAGGAGAGGAAAGATCCATGTGACGTAAACAATCCACATGCCCCAACCTGTCAGAAGCGCGCTTGCGGCGATCCGCTTGTGTCCTCGAATTTCCTTGAACAAGCTTACCGGAATGGCTTTCATCGCCTGACGCCAGTACCACATCGCGCTGTCTTTCTGCCGGTACTGTTCAGCAAGGTCGCCGAGGACCGCGTCATTGTTGGGGCCGGACCCAAAATGTTCCAGCATCCACGTTGCAATTCTGGGAGGTTGTTTCGACGTCATGCTTTCTCTCCTTTTAGTTCTGGCAAACCTTTCCACAGGTTCATCAGGGATCGTCGGGCATCACGGACCTCACGTATTCCAGCCCCAGTAATACGAAAATACCGTTTTGCTCGGCCGCCACGTTCGGGAGTGGGGTCGCTCAGACTTGAAGTAACCAGTCCGCGTTCCTGAAGACGCTCTAATGTTGCGTAGACACTCGCGACGACGACTTCGCGGCCTGTCTGTTCTTCAAGCTCCCGGGCGATCGTCACTCCATAAGCATCCTCGCCCAAACGCAGAAGTGCCAGCAGCAGCATGAGGTCGAAGTTTCCGAGATAATCGCCCTTTCGCATTTATTCAAAATACTGAAGAAATGGGGCCATGGCAAGTGTCGTTTCAAACATTTCCGCTGATGTGGTTTCGTGATGAGCTCGCTAGCTGAGTTCCACGAAGTGAGGAATGCCGTTGAGGATCATCCGCAGCGCCAGAGCTGCGAACGCCAGCAGAACGAAAACGAAATAGGCCGGCTGTTGTCGTGTTAGCTGAAGCGTGTAGAAGTGGCCCTTCTCGATCGTGTTGATCTCCTCGAGAGCCTGCACTAGGTGACCGGGATTCCGAGCGTCAAAAAATTTTCCCCCGGTCGTGGGGACGGCCGCGGCGATCTGCTGTGCGGCTCCAGGCTCTAGGGCCACTCCGATAAAGTAGACGCGCGTGTCTTCCTGACGCGCCTTCTCGAGTTGCTCGAGTGGTTCCCTGCCGTAATTGTTTTCTCCGTCACTGTACAGAACGATGACCTGGCCTTTCGCGCGCCGGCCGCGTTCTCTGCTGAATCCAAAGAAGTCTTGCGCGGTTGCAAGACCTTCGCCGATCGCAGTGTATCCCTCGTTCACGAGAGTCTGCACGTTCACGAGCTTCAGATAGGAAAGCAGGCTCTCGTGATCGAACGTGGCAGGTGAGACGACATAGGCGTTATTCGAAAATACCACCAGGCCAATAGCGTCACCCGGACGGCGCTTAATGAATTCGGTTGTGCTCGCCTTAACAGCTTCCATTCTCGTAGCCTTCCCGAGCGGTTTCTCCATGCTCTGAGAAAGGTCCAGTACGATCATGATCTGCAACCCGCCGCGCTCGACACGGTTCAGGACGAAGGGATAGACGGGACCGAGCAGGGCAATGAGCAAGAAACCAACCGCCGCGCCCTCCAGGATCACGGGGATGCGTAGAATCGGGTTAGGCTGCCCGATCTGGTCGCGCAGCTGCTGGACGAGAGAGTGTGCCCAGTAATGCCGTTTCCAAAAGCGCGCGACTACCGCTATCAGCAATAGCGGTACCGCCACGTAAATCCACTGCAGATGCTGAAACGTCACCGCTCGGTTACCTCTTGGTGTCTTTTCTTAACGTCGGGCCCACCGGCCAGTTCATTTCTTGGGGCTGCGCGCTGTCGCGCTTTCGCTTCGCGTCGGTACACCGCTTCGCGGCCTTTTTGAATGGGCAATGGCCGGTCCCCCCACGTTCAAGATTTCCCGCATGTCCTGCGCCACGACCCGCGCGATTTCGGTATGGGCGGAGGCGCCATCTGGGGCATATTGCAATCGCTCGCAAGTCTCCAGGACCTGGGCTACCTTTTGCGTGAGATCGGGTTGCGCCCCCAGCCGCTGCATCTCATCCCGCATCTCCTCGGCGGTCAGTCCCAAGGTGGGAGTGTCCAGGTAATAGCCGATATACTCTTTCAGGCTGTGGTAAGAATTGCTGTAAAAGCTCAAGCAGGCGTTCGCATCCGTGAACTCCAAGGGAACGGCGCTGATCCACCGGGCGCGCACCGCTTCCATCGCTTTCCGGCGGTCGGGACCTTTGCGAGCTTTCATTCCTCTGAGAAATAGCGCCAATTCCCGGCCCAACCCAACGACCAGAACCGCACCGCTAACCCATGCCACGATGGGAACCAACCAACGGCTGCGCTCCCAGGAATTCAATGCGACGGCGTCACGAATATCTTCGGGCTGAGAGGGCAAGGTACTGCGGATTCCGATAACTGGACCTGGAATCGTCAGGCTTTCAGCATCTGCTTGATCGGCGATGACTGTCTTGTTGTCTTTTCGGAAGTAGAACAGTGTGAACTGCGGAATCTGGATGCTGGTCTGGCCGGTGGCGAAATTCGCGAGCGTCAGGTCCACAAACAGTTTCCGCCTGGAGTCCTTCTGAACGACCAGATTCTTGCTGACGTCGATTACCTGGAACGGGTCCATATTGACCGTCTCCTTGGTCAAGTTGTCGAGCACGAATTCGTAATCGGGAGGGTAGTCGACGATGATGAGGTAGTGGAATTGATCACCAGCCCACACAGCCGTGCGATCCAGACGAGTCGCAAATGTGATGTTTGAAGCCGGTGGAAGAAATTCCGGCACGGGTTTCTGTGCCCAGACATAGCCACAAAAAGTCACAAAAAATACAAACCAATTGAAGTGCTTTTTGTGATTTGTGTGCCTTTTTGTGGCTATCTTCATACTTTCTTGCGCCTTTCGAATAGCGTCATCAGCGGATCCATGAACGCTTCGCCCACGTTCAAAAACAGGCATTCCATTCCGAGCGAGTAAAACAGATCCCGCAGTTCC
>QHXA01000345.1:0-3891 GCA_003222755.1 Acidobacteriota bacterium | reverse complement strand
GGTGTGAGGAGAGGCTGAGCAACATTTCTTCGCGGCCCTCCGCCGCGCGGAAGCGCAGGAGACCTCTTCCGGTGGGAAGATGGCTTTCCAGTGGATCCATGAAAACGATAGGAATCACGTCGTGCTTTTGCGCCAGCACTTTCAGGTCAGGCAGGTTCGCCAGTTGGGTCACATTGGGATCCGTAATGAAGTCCGAAAGAAGAAACACAATGGACATGCTCCGAAGGTGACTGCGCAGGAACTTCAAGGCGAGTTCCCAGTTGGTTCCCGAGTGAGCGGGCTTGAGGTTGTAAAGATGCTCGATCGTCCGCCACACATGACCACGGCCCTTTCGAGGCGGTTCGTAGGCTTCGACGGTGTCGCTGAAAGCCAGTATCCCGAAGTTGCAATTATCGGTAACGGCCGAAAAGCCGAGAGTGGCGCCTACCTGCATGACACGCAGGTTCTTGGAATGTTTCGCTGTCGAGAAATGCATTGAACGCGAAACATCCACGACCAAAAATACGGAAACCTGCCGTTCCTCGAAATGGCGCTTGAGATAGATTTCCTGCATTCTCGCCGCCGAAACGTTCCAGTCGATGCGCCGGAAATCTTCGCCGACCTGATATTTGCGGTGCGACTCAAATTCGTAGCCGAAACCTTTCAACGGACTACGGCTCTGACCGAAGCGCAGACTGCGAATGCGCCGAGCCACATTGATCTCGAGGTATCGAAGTTCTTCGGTCAATTCCGGCGCCAGCGCCATAGCCCCTTCTTCTAGATGGCTGCGCCCTATCGGGCTTGCATTCGCAGCCGCTCATCTCAAGGAATCGGAGTATGCCTCAGGACTTCGGCGACGATCTCGTCCGATGCCACGTTTTCGACTTCGGCCCGAATCGTGCGAACGATCCTGTGATGCAGTACATCCGTCGCGATGTACTTCACATCCGAAGGCAGCACATAATCGCGTCCGCGAAAGAAAGCGACCGGGCGGCACATTGCCAATAGATGATTGTAAGAGCGCGGAGACGCGCCGTGCATCACCATCTCTTTCACAATCGGCAGTGCGTCTGGGCGCGTGTTGCGCGTGTTTTGACCGATCGCGACGATGTACCGGCGGATTTTATCGTCAACAAAGACGTCGCCGACCAGTTGTCGAATCCAGAGGACGGCGTGCGGATCAGTCACTGATTCCACTCGCGTTTTCTCCAGGCTGGCGGAGAGCATCTGGTATTCGCTTTCCGGCGACGGATATTGCACGCGAACCATCATGCAAAAACGATCGAGCTGCGCCTCCGGCAGCGAAAACACGCCTTCCTGCTCGACGGGGTTCTGCGTAGCCAGCACCCAGAAAGGATCTTCGAGGCCATAGGTTGTTTCGCCAATCGTGACCTGCCGTTCTTGCATCGCTTCCAGCAAGGCACTCTGTGTCTTTTGGGGCGCACGGTTGATTTCATCCGCCAAAATGATATTCGCGAAGATAGGACCTTTTTCAGTTCGGAACTCGCCGGTCTTGCTGTCGAAGATTCTTGTTCCTAGAATGTCGGCGGGAAGCATATCGGGCGTGAACTGAATGCGCTGGAACTTGGCATCGATGGTGCTGGCAATGGCAGAGACGAGCAGCGTTTTCGCAAGTCCAGGCACGCCTTCCAACAGAATGTGTCCCGAGCCTGCCTTCTCCTCCTGCCCTTTCTTGAATGAGTAAGGGATTCGGCCGAACAACGCGATCAGGATACGCCGTATGAGATCGTCCTGTCCGATGATCACCTTGCGGATCTGCTCCTCGATCCGCGCAATGACTTCCCAGGCCTTCTCTTTCGTTTTCAATTGTGCCTGCATTACAAAAACTCACCTGCCAACAAGCATGCGAAGGCGCCCATCAGGAAATAGATATACAGGTCTTTGCGGACGGCATTCGATTGAAAGCCGGACACCGGCTGGGCAGTAAACAGGATGTCCTCGACTGCCTGATCCACCTGTTTGTCCGTGTCACCGCGGAAAAACCGTCCACCAGTTCTTTCGGAAATCTCCCGCATGGTTCTCACTTCGGCGCGGCTGATAAGCCGGGTCCCTCCCTGCCGCTGGAGGTATTTCACGACCTGTCCGTTTAATCCTCCTGCCATCTCCAGCGGCACGTACGAGCCATTCGCAGTACCCAGGCCGACAGTGTAAATTTTTATCCTCGATCGGATCACTTCGGCCAGAGGCTTTTCGAGTTCGTGCGCTCTGTCATCGCCATCAGACAGCAGAACGAACACAACGCGGCGCTTTCGGGCGGTTTCCGCATCCTGCTGTTGTTCTGTGGCGACTAGTCGCAGCGCATTCGTGAGCGCTGATCCGACGTTAGTGCCGGGCTCCGGCGTATCCTGCTGATTGAGATAGTCGAAATAAAGAAGGATATTTTGCGGGTCGCTGGTCATATAGGACAACACGACGCTCGTCCAGTTGAACGCGATGAGGCTGTAACGGTCCTGCGGCTGCTTCAGATAGATGAATCGTTGAATGATTCGCTCAGCGCGGCCCAACCGGCTCGGATCCATGTCGCGTGCATACATCGAGGGCGATGTATCCAACAAGAAGACCAAATCCGTGGGTGTCGGAATAGCACGCAGTTCCCGGATAATCGCCTTGGGGTAAGCAAGGCCCAAGGCCATCAGGGCAAGAGCGGCGACAAATAGTAACCCTCGAAACCATTGTCTGCCCGACCATGAAATTCTCGAGATCGACCGGAGATTGGCGATATTGCCGAAACGGATTCGCATCCGGCGCTGGTGCGATAGGCCCATTGCCCAAAACAGGATCACCAAGGGAATCACGAGCAACAGCCAGAGGTATTCTTGTCTTGCAAATTCCATAACAAGTCCCGCTACGGATTACGTCGAATCCAGGGAGGCGTCCCCGCGAAGCGCGAGCGTTTGCCAGCGCGAAGCCTCAAGTATGGATTCGACTAAGCGCAGAGCGGGAGTTTTAAGGAGATAGGTCCGCCGGAAGCGCTTGCGGCCGCTGCTCTTCGACTCGGACATTCTCCATCAGGATTTTAATCTTTCCCTGCTGATCCTGATTCATGAGGCTCCGAACGTAACTGACGTATTCAAAATTGTATTTCGCGTCCCAGTCGTTCGGGTTGAGGCGCAGGGACTCGCGCAAAATGTCCTCGGCAGTGTGCATGGCCTCTTCCAGCAAGCGCTGGTCTTTCTTAGGCGACCCACGGTAGTTCTTCATCGCCTTGCGAAACGTGATTTCGCCCTTCGACAGAAGGAATCTGCCATCATTGTTGGAAGTACCGCTGATTTCGGTCTCGCGGTCCAAGCGTTCCTGCGCGTCGTCGTAGCGGCCGAGCGCATAGAGCAGACGTGCCTGGTTCAGTATGAGATTCCGTCGGTCTTTTACGGGTATTAGTCGCAGGGCGCCCATAGATCGCACACGCTGCTCGATCATCTCGTATCGCTGGAGCGCCGCTTCCGGATCCCCCCGCCTGTACTGTTCCGCCGCCTGGTCCATACCGCGCAGCAGCGAGCCATACCCTAACCCGGTGAGCGTCACAATCAGCAGCGCGATGGCCGCAAAAATTTTGCCGAATCTCTTCATAGATACCGGTGCGGCCAATATAAGACTTGGCGTCAATGGAAGCCAAGCCCTTTATTGCTTCTTAACACGCACGCCGGAGGCGTGCCAGGAAATTAGCCGGGGGTTAAGCGAGCGGGAGCGAGCGCAACCCCCGATTGTCTGAAAACCAACGACATCCGCACCCTGAAAGGGTGTCGAGGACTCCTCGCACCCCTGCCGCCGTGCGCAAATGGACAAACTTCAGCCGGGGGCATAAAGCGCCGCTCGATTGCGAGTGACAAGGGTGCGTGATATATTTCGCGGCAGATTTAGAGAAAGTTACCGCAACCAAAAAATGAAGAATGG
>QHXA01000086.1 GCA_003222755.1 Acidobacteriota bacterium | reverse complement strand
CGCCTCGAAGCTGCAGGGGATACAAAGGCTGCCCCTGAGGACCACGGTTCTCTGAATGCTGTTCAATAAAGAAGTGTCCCTTTCGCCCACGGATAATCGCGTGCCGCGCATTCACCATTGCATCGGGAATATAGATCTGGACTTCATGTCCATACAAGGTCACCGTTGCATCTGCCCCTAAGCTCCCGGCAAGATAGCTGTCTCCGTCGTGGAGAGCCCATTCCATCGAGTTTGGTCCGTACTTATTCTGGGCCCGTCCATCTCCGCTGCTGATGAAACGCAGGACTCCGTCGCGAAGCAGCACCGGCGCCAGCGTCACCCCACAAGTGATTCCGATACCTGTCATCATCAATCCCATCGCACGGACCAAGTCAGCCATCCAGGGAGTTTGTGACGATGCCGGCATCAGTGTCCATGAAGCGAAGACCAAGCCTCCCAGAAGTCCGCCGAACATCCCTCCGCCCAGCGCATGGAGAACTCGTAATTTGTTTATGCCTGCCCATCGCAGTCCTGTGCCGAATCCGATCAGGGTTCCTGTCACAGTCCAGGACATGATCACAGCAAGACGTTTTTGCTCGATGACACCGCTGCCAATCCATAACTGAACAAGGCCGCTGAGGATTCCTGCGACAAAACCGATCGCGATTCCCGACAGGACCCAGCGGGGCACAATTTGTTCTCCCGACCATCGGTCGGAAAACACGACAGTCAAGCCGCCAATCAACATCCCCAGGACAGTGGCGGAGATGAGATCCGGCATCCAGGAAATCCACACGACCACGGACCAACAGAGAAGTCCTGCGAACCCTCCTACCAATGCCATGAAGTAAATCGTCTGCTTCAGACTCATAGCTGTCCAGTCTCCGCGCTGGAATGGAAACTTCTGGCTGCAGAATCGGAGTCGGAGCCGATGGCCGATTTTACCAGCTGAAATTCCCGCCAACCGGCAGTGCCCGCGTCCAGGAAGCCTGAGGCTTCGCGGAAAAAATAACCCGCACGGCCGCTGATCGGATCGTAGACAAGCGCTACCTGAAAAACCTCATTGAAAAGCTGTTGGTGAGTCTTCTGCAAATCGGTTTCAGAAAGAAAGATGCCCAGACCAGGATGAGTGTGATACCACCCAATCAGTGATTTTCCTTCGCGCTCGCGACGCGCGCGAACCTGATCCACATCTTTCCATGTAAAACAACAATGGACGGGATTGGCTTCCGTAGGCGTAATTCGCACAGCCTCATCGATCCAGTTGTACCAGCTTCCGGCGTCCGGATCGAAACCGGCATGCCCCAGCAAAAAACCACCGGTTTCATTGGGTAACGCCGCCTCCGCTTGCTCGATGATTGCCGAATAAACAGAGTGATAGGTCAGTAGATTGATCGAGCAGTCGCCGTCATTCAGCGCCGCCTTCCAGGCATGAACGCGAACGATCGGATTTGCAGGTTGAAAACTTTCTTCTATCAACCGACTCATTGGATTTCCGCCCATCGCCGCGACGCCCGGGCCGCGGATCGTGCCGGTTCCAGCCATTCCACTCGTCCCGAGACTAAGCGGAATACCGTAAGTTCCGGTCCATTCAGCGGCACCAAACCGCCAGGTTTACCTTCTTGCTCGTACCATTCGGCTGCTTCAGGATTCATGACATGCTCTGGCTGGAGATTCATCATCCTGAAAGCTGCCATTGCCTGTGCCCGACACACCGCCTGAATGGCGGTATCACCCAGATTGAATCGTTCCCACAAGCAAATAAATCCCTTATCTGCTCGCACATTGGGATGGAACAGAGGCTCCTTTACGTAACACTCGATAGGGACGTCTGGATAGAACCTGGGAAAGGATAGGCGCAGCGTGTGCTCCTCGCGAATCGACGGTTTCCCATTAGAGATTTCCTCAATTCCAGGGCTGCGCAAAAGCTGCACGACGAAAGTCTCTTCATTCGGCCTGCTCTTGCGCCCCAGCAGTGTGAGAAATTTCGGATTGAGGTCTCGCAAATGATTGAGGAGTTTCCATTCCTGTTCAATTCGCTCGACACGAAGCGTACCGGCTCCTGCCGTATAACTCTCTACCAGAACGCGGAGTACTTCGTTCGGCATCACATGCTGCTCCGGAAGAGTCCGTGAGAGATCCAACTCTTTCCCATTCCAAATCACACGAAGGTCGCCGGTCGCAACACCCCGCAAAACAAGACCGCGTTCCGCAAGCTCGCCCAAAATGTCCCGGAGGACGGTGTCGATGATTTCCGAATCATCGATATCAACGTTGAACTTCCGTTCACCTTCGCTCGTGTCAAAATAGATCTGGTACCTGGGCATAACTTCTGGGCTTAACGCTGTTGACGACCCTGACCCGCAACAACCGTTCTGGAACTCCGACGAGGAACGGCTCGCGTTGGGGCGATGAGAACACGCAGCGGCTCGGGCAGACCTTCAGGCATCCAACCGCATTTCCGGCATTGGCCATTATCCAAATCCCAACAACGCCTGCACATCTGCCAGTGGCATTGGCCGCATTCGTGCACCTGTGTATTCGCGGCCGTCGACAGGCATTTCATACAACTGCCGGAAGTGACTCGTTTACCAAAACGCTTCGTCCACCAGTGGTCATTACGCAGGTCAAAAACCGGCACCTCGTTTTGCTGGCATCTCTGGCAGCGCACACCCCTTGAATTCCAACAATCGGATTTCCCACAGAACTTCTGCCGGCACCGCGGACATTCGAATACGGTTGTGAGGCGCACGCGGTGCTGAAAACAGACTTCCGAATGCGCTTTCGGTCTCAACCAGATTGCCGCTGCACTCGTAAACAAGGCCACGGGAATCGCCGCCCAGTTCAGAGGATGGATACCGTACTGTAGGAATCGTACAAGCGTAGCTATCACGATACCGGCCAACGCTCCGCCGGCGGGAACGAGCTGATGAGTGAACGATTGGGAATCTGGATCAGACAACCTCCAAAGGCCCTGCACGATCATCGAAACCACACTGGCACTGATTAACGAAGCGGCAACACTACCCGTCGAGGAGACCAACAATTGAATGACCACCCCAACCACCGTGACAATACTAAAATAAAAAATCCTTAGACCCATGTGCTGACGACTCATGATTCATCGCGCCAATCGCCGGACAGTTCTACATACTTTCTCGAGTTTGCGCTACCACCCCAATAGACTTCGTGTATGTGGTTCAACGGCAAACCAAGTTGCGCCAATGTCATGGAAGCCCACGGCGAGGAAGCATCGATCGACGTGAGGACTTCGCGTTCGACAAGACTCGTGTTCCCGCAGGAAGGGCAACTTGCAACCCTCTGAAAACGCGCTTTGCGCATCATCGGCTGCCAAACTCGACCACAACGACGACATCCCGCCTCCACGATCAGCGGCCAGTCCAGGCACAGTATGCCCCCCTCTTCGCATTGAATTCCGTCTTTCGTTGCGGCAATCAGTTCCGCCACGCTGATTTCGGCCGACCGGTGTCCGGACAGTTTGATGATTTCTCCGACCCTACTCTCGTGTAGGGGACAATCGGGACTGACCCCAAATGAAAAGGACTCCATCTGCGGCTCAGGCGCCAACGTCACACGAATGGATCTTCCTTCTTCAGACGAAGACACCGCCGAAGTGAGGACGTGACGAAATCCGGCTTCCACCTGCATTGCTGCAATGACAGATGCCATCAGAGGTGTCGTCGAAACTGTACCCTGCTGTTCCAGCCGGCGTTCTTTCATCCAGCACGGGTCCTCGATGCCATCCAACTCCTGAAGTATTTCACGCCTCCGCTGCCGTCCCTTCCTGCAGGCATAACAAGGACCGGCAATGCCAGGAAAGATAGATATCAGCCCGCTGGAATAGTTGGTTGTGCCGAGACCCGCGTCTATAAAGGGCACGTTCACACGTTGGCAGCTCCAACTGAGTTCGAGGCGAGCCAACTCATTGTCGAGACATGAGAAGATTAAGTCCATGCGCGCCAGCACGCCCAACCCGATGTCCGCAATCTCGTTCACAATCGGAACCGAGCGAACTTCTGGATTCATCTCGCTGACGCGTGACGCGGCAAATTCCGCCTTCCATGTTTGTTTTGCAATAATCTGTTCCACGTGAGGAACACAAAACAGTACCGAGCGAGTTAGGTTAGAGGACTCAATCACATCACGGTCGACAATGTAGATAGCGCCGACTCCGAGCAGAGTGAGATTCTTGATAACCTCATTGCCCAGCGCTCCCGCACCGACCACCATGACGTTCAATGCAGATACGCGAGCGCGATTGTATATCGTCGAATCGAGACGGCTATAGTCTCGAGAACTTTCGGCGATGTTCAAATCCAGCCTGACAGCCATTCCATGTACCACTTCTGTTTCTTATTCGTACGGTAAACCGGCCAATAGAACAGGAGAATTATTGTGAAAAATTCCGACTGGTTCAAAGGCAGTGCCAATCTAAATGACTCACCCGGCAGTGTCAATGCCCTTATCGGGCGATGGGGACGGCCGCCCTGAGTTGTCGAGGTATTCCAGGGGTACGCAAAAAACGCGTCCCCCTGGCTAATTTCCCAGCACCGCTCCGCGGTGAGCGTTTGGATGCAGTTCCTTACCTCACTTCCAGATTCCGTATCAATCGATGCAGGTTATTCGGATGGATCCCAAGCTCTCGGGCAGCTTCTGTGACGCTATCCCCCGCGCGTTCCAATGCACTTCGTACGATTCGTTGTTTGGCCTGCTTAACCGCCTCATGATAAAAGGGAGTGTTGACTTCCGCCGGCAGTTCTTTTTCAAACAGTTCCTCGTTGAGATCCTCGGGCAGTACATAGTCACCCGAGCCGAATACGATCGCCCGTTCAATCGTGTTCTCCAACTCCCGTACATTGCCAGGCCAATCGTAATGAACGAGCCGAGCCCGCGCTTCCGGCGAGATCCCTTTGACTGGCCGCCCACACGCCTTGCTGTATCGGAGCGCAAAATACCCCGCAAGCAGCGGAATGTCCTCACGCCTTTCCCGCAGCGACGGCATTCGGATCGTGATTACTTGCAGGCGGAAGTATAAGTCCTCGCGAAATGTTCGGTTTCTGGCAGCCTCTTTCAAATCACGATTCGTCGCCGCCAACCAGCGAACGTTAACCGGGATCGAACGCGTTCCACCCAACCGTTCGAACTTGCGTTCCTGCAAGACGCGCAGCAACTTGGCCTGAACCGACATTGGAAGCTCACCAATCTCGTCGAGGAGAACCGTTCCTCCTTCGGCCATTTCCAGCTTTCCCTTTCGTTGGGATGCACCGGTGTAGGCCCCTTTTTCGGTGCCGAAAAGCTCGCTCTCCAACAGGGTGTCGGGAATCGCCGCACAGTTTATGGCAACAAAAGGCTTCTCCGACCGGGGGCTATTCTGATGGATGGCTCTCGCCACGAGCTCCTTTCCGGTACCGCTTTCACCCGTTATCAATACTGTCGATTCGGATTGTGCCACTTTCGCGATCACCTGGTAGACGTGGCGCATTGCGCTGCTCTCACCAACCATGTTGTGGTTCAGGTTGATTTCATCTTGTAAACGCTGGTTTTCGCCTCTTAGAAATTCAATCTGGCGCGCGTTCTGAACCGCGACTGCGGCAATCGAAGAAAGAGCTGTGGTCAACTGCAAATGATCTTCATCGAATTGAGCATCGGGATCCGATGTTGCCAGGTAAATAAGGCCAAGCAGCATTCCCGCCGACTGCACTAGCACACAAAGTACCGATCGCGTGCGTGATTTCACCAGGCTTTCTGCACCGCTGAAAGGACCATCTGGAACGATACCTTTCGCCAGTACGGCGGTTCGGGTCGTCACAACCTGGTTAACAACCGTAGTGCTCGGCTGGACACGCGCCCCGATACCTGTTTCCCGGTCCCAACCGCAGACGGATAGGACCTCGCTTTCATCTGGCCCTACTTGCAAGAACGCTGCGCATTCTGCGGGAACGATGTCGGCAATCGATGTCAGCAAGCGCCGTTGCAGTTCGTCAATAGTCGTAATGGAGCTGATTAAGGTACTGAACCTGAGTAATGTATTCAGATTTTTGGCGACCTGTGGAGCACCCGAAATCGATGCAGGCAGATTGTCCCGGCGGAAGTATATGGAATCGTCCGGTGAGAGGCGCACCATGTCTAAACTTAAGATCGTGGTGTTGTCCGGCTCGATTCGCTCTCGCCTGTCGCTTGTCTCCTCCTCATCAAAAACAACCACGAAAACGGAATCGCCGACCGCGATCTTGTCTCCCTTGCCGAGCTTTCTCTCTTTGATGGGCACGTCATTGACGAACGTTCCGTTCAGACTGTCGAGATCTCGAATGAGAATTTCATCTTCGCTTCTAACGATTAGGCAGTGGCGCCTGGATACAGAACGGCTGTCCACGCAGATCACATTGGATGGATCCCGTCCGATGGAGATTTCCGTCCCTGTCAAATACAACGCGTTTCCGTTCAACGGACCAGATAAAGCAACCAGTTGAGGTTTCACCAATCCTTCACCTCCAGTGCGCTCATTTTGCGCCATTCCATACAGACTCATGAACGAAAAAGAGCTGAAAAACAGAACCGAGCGGCAATATAATGCGCGGGCTCCTCTGATAGCCTGAGTGCATTTCCTTTATGATCACAACAGCAGCAGGGCTAACTGATCCGGGTTGTAAGCGAGAACGGAACGAAGATCGCATCTTAGTGGATGTGGATCGAGGCGTGTTCGTCCTTGCAGATGGTATGGGTGGAGAGCATTGCGGTGAACTTGCCGCGGAAATGGCCGTACGCTTTGCCGGCGATTTTCTGCTGCGGCACGACTCTTCTCAGGTCTCAAGCCAGGATCGTGTCCTGAACGCAGTACGTCTCGCAAATGCAAAAATTTGGGAAGCTTCTCAAAGCCATCCAGATTGTGCCGGCATGGGAACAACGATATCGGTGGTGCTGCGCGACTCGGAGTCCATCGTTGTCGGAAATATCGGTGACAGTCGTGTGTATTTGTACCGAAATAACCAGCTTCAGCGCCTCACCCGTGACGACGCCTTGGTGTCCCAGCTTGTCGACGAGGGAAAGATCACCGTCGAAAAAGCTAAAACTCATCCCTTGCGCAATGTTCTTACACTCGCTCTCGGACGCGCCCCAGACATCAACGTTCAGCTGCTCCAAATGCAATTACAAGCGAATGACCAGCTGCTCCTCGCTTCCGACGGGTTACACGGTGTGCTTCCCGATGGGGAAATCACGCAGATCATTGGCAATGGACGAGACCCGCATGCGAAGGCTCAAGCCCTCGTCGATGCAGCCAAAAAACAAGGCGGGCCCGACAATATCTCGTGCATTGTGATTGCGTGCCAGTAATTCGGGGTCAGACGTCTGACCCCATCACGGCTGGACGACGCCGATAAACGGAAGGTTTCGATAGCGCTGACGATAATCTAGGCCATAGCCGACGACGAACTTGTCCGGGATTTCAAACCCAACGTACTTCAGATCGATATCGATAATGCGGCGGGCGCGGCGATCAAGCAGCGTGCATACCTCGAGCGACTTTGGATTCCGGCCGCCAAGTGTCCGCAGGAGGTATTTCAACGTGAAGCCGGTATCGACGATGTCTTCAAGGACCAGGACATCCTTACCGGCAATGTTCTCCTCGAGATCCTTCGTAATGCGGACCACACCTTCGCTGTCTTCGCCGTAACTGGAGATCGAAAGAAAGTCCATCGACAACGGCAAATCAATGTGGCGGGCCAGGTCCGTCGCAAAGAAAACGGATCCGCGGAGAATTGAAACCAGGACGAGCCGGCGGTCCTTGTAATCATCCGAGATTTGCCGCCCCAGATCCTGCACGCGTGCTCTAATCTGTTCCTCGGTAAAAACGATCTCCGCAATTTCATCCGGCATAAACGTTGATCTTGACACAAAATTCGAGGGTGCTATCCTGAAAACAAGGTCCCGAGAGAAACCGGGTTTTAGTCGAAGTCGGACTCGTACAGACGGAGCAGGCTATCGATGACGCACCCTAGAAAGTGCTGAGATGGTCTGTAACTGAGCGGTTGAGCTTTGCGAGAGTGAAGCAACTGCTGGCAGCGAACGCCAGTTCGTCGTCAGAAGCGTCAAGGCCGCCCAAGAAAACGTAGGTACGAGATGGACATCCGCCGCACGGCGGGATTCGGCGGAAACCGCAGGGTCACTTGGGACCTTCTTTATTGCCCTGCATCCGCGTCTCCCGCATCGCCATTGCCCAATCCATATTTCCAGATCAGATTCTTGTAATCGCGCTCGTAAAGAATTTTGATGTTCACTTCCGGGTAGAGTTCTCTCAGTAACCGAACCTTACGATTTTTCTTCGTGACGAGGCTCTGTTTCATTGTCGTGAGTTCAATGAACAGATCCAGATCGGGCAAATAAAAATCCGGCGTGAATGCTTTGACAACGTTGTGATTCTCATCCCATTCGATCGGAAAGGTCTTTGGTTCGTACTGCCAGCGGATCCGATAAAAGTCCATAACCCGCGCGAACTCCCGTTCGCTGGGATGAGCAAATTCGGGAAGCGTATCCTCAATGAGATCGGGTTCTGGATGACTGCGCGATATCGAGCTTGTGGGGACTCCGTCGGCGTCAGCCATTTGCGCGACATCTAATTTTGTCGTCAGGATCTTCTCCCGCAGCTGGGCGGGAAGCTCCACTGCCGTCGTCTCGATACCTTTCGCCTGCGCCGCTTTGACAATGATTTCTACAGCCACTTCATTGGAGAAATGATCGATATTGAGGACCAAATCGTAGTACGCCGGATCGCGCCAATTTGTGCCGTAGAGCGTCTGGATAAACGTTTCCTTCTCCCTATCGCGCTCTTCTATGATCTCTTCGGCCTTCGCACGATCGACATTCCCCAAGCGCATGACACGCGCAATGCGGTATGGCAACGGCGCGACAATCTGAACGTGAAGCGAAGCCGCGACTCGCGCAAATAGGAATTGTCCACCACTGCCCAGAATCACGACGTTATGGGCCGCTGCAACTTCTGCAATCGCGGAGCGGACCATTTCTTGATAGACGCGCCGGTCTTGTTTGATGCGCGAGAGCTGCTCTGTTCGCACGGGAAACTGCTGATCGATCACCGCATCCATCGCGCTGCGATCGATGAACTGAAACTTCAGCGTCTGTGCGGTGGCAGTTGCGATCTCGCGGCCTCCGCTACCCGTCAGACGCGAAATCGTAATAATTGCCATATGCTATATTCAGGCGTTTATGCACTACCTCGGAATCGATGTCGGGGGTACGAGCATCAAAGCCGGCCTTGTGAACGAGGCCGGTCGTGTTCTGGAGTCGCGCAGAGCGTTGACGGTCGCTGATGACCTCAACGGCTTTCTTTCAGCGCTAACAGAACTAGTCCGCGGATTTCAAAAGGCCGCCGCGATTGACGCTATCGGCATCGGAGTTCCGGGCCTGCATTCTTCTAGAACTCATATCATCGAGACATCACCGAACCTACCGTGTCTTCGAAGAGTGAATTTAGAGGAATTGCTGGCAGATCAGGTCCACATCCGCACAATTAGTGAAAACGACGCGAATGCAGCTGCATATGCCGAGTTTGTCTGCGGAGCCGGTGTCGGTCTCCGACACATGGCACATCTCACAATCGGGACCGGTTTAGGCTCCGGGTTCGTGTTGAATGGAAGCTTGTTTACCGGGGCCTCGGGATATGGCGGTGAGTTTGGACATACAGTCCTCAATGCCGGCTCCGCAAGACAAAATGCGGGCCGGCTCTGCGGCTGCGGAAATCATGGTTGTGTCGAAATGTTCGTGTCTGCCACAGGAATAGTTCTCACCGCTGAAGACATGATGCGGGAAGCACCGGAGAGTCTCTTGCATGACCTCGAGTGGCCGCTGACGTCCGAGAAAATTTACGAGGTGGCTGTGCGCGGTGACGCGATAGCTCGGGAGGTTTTCAAAGAGACAGCGCGGTATCTCGGAATTGCATGTGCCAATCTGATTAACCTTCTGAATCTCGAGATGATCATCATCGGCGGCGGTGTTATGGGTGCAGGCGATCTGCTGATGAACTCGGCGCGGGAAATTGCACAGCGTCATGCGTTCCCATCCGCTTACGCCGATTGCCGGATAGTACAATCGAAATTATGGCCGGATGCCGGAATGATTGGGGCGGCCATGCTCGCCCGCGATCGGTAGGAAGAGCGGCAATCCGCGGCTGCGAAATAAAATATGTCTCTACGTCACATTCGAAACTTCTCCATCATCGCCCACATCGATCACGGTAAGTCCACGCTCGCCGACCGACTGCTCGAGCTTACGGGGGCGCTCAGCAAGCGCGAGATGTCCGCGCAAGTGCTCGATGCTATGGATCTCGAGCGCGAGCGTGGCATCACCATCAAAGCCAAAGCCGTACGGTTGAACTACCACGCAAAAGACGGGGAAGAATACATCCTCAATCTCATCGACACGCCGGGACATGTGGATTTTAGTTATGAAGTGTCCAGAAGCCTGGCTGCGTGTGAAGGCGCGTTGCTCGTCGTCGATGCATCGCAGGGTGTTGAGGCGCAGACGCTGGCGAATACATATCTGGCACTCGATCACCATCTCGGAATCATCCCGATCATCAACAAAATCGATTTGCCCGGTGCGGAAGTCGGGCGTGTTCAGGAGCAACTGCATTCGATCCTCGGCATCAATCCCGAAGACGCCGTGCTGATCAGCGCCAAGTATGGCACTGGCGTTGAGGAGGTTCTGGAGGCGATCGTCAAGCGGATTCCCCCACCCAAAGGCAATCCGGAAGGCCCTCTGAAAGCTCTGCTGTTCGACTCGTGGTTTGATTCCTATCGTGGAGTCGTGGTGCTCGTCCGCGTGATCGATGGCGAAGTCCACAAGGGCATGAAGATTCGCCTGATGTCGAATAACCAGACTTATCAGGTCGATGGTGTTGGCGTGCTGACGCCGAAATTGAAAGAGATCGATCGCATCGCGGCCGGTGAAGTCGGTTACATGATGGCAAATATCAAGGTCGTTGCGGACACAAAGATCGGCGACACGATCACGGAGCACGACAACCCCACTGCGGTTCCATTCCCAGGGTTTCAGGAAATCAAGCCCATGGTGTTCGCCGGGTTGTATCCGGTTGAACCGAATCAGTACGAAGGCCTGCGCGACGCTCTCGAGAAGCTTCGGCTCAACGATTCCTCGTTCTTTTATGAACCGGAAACCTCAACGGCTCTCGGTTTCGGCTTTCGGTGCGGCTTTCTCGGATTGCTCCACATGGAGATCATTCAGGAGCGCCTGGAGCGTGAGTTTCAACTGTCCCTGATCACGACCGCGCCAGGCGTGCGGTACCGCATCACGCGGTCTAATGGACAGGTCGAGGAAATCGATAATCCGACAAAATTTCCGGAACCCCAATTCATCAGTCAGATCGAGGAACCGATTATTACAGCTCTCATCATGAGCACCGACGAGTTTGTGGGGGCGATTCTCAAGCTCGTTGAGGAAAAACGCGGCGTCCAAAAGGGATTCGAATACGTCGCGCCCGGCCGCGTCCTGTTCACATATGAAATGCCGCTGAACGAGATCGTGTTGGACTTTTATGACCGTTTGAAGTCCGTCTCACGCGGATATGCGTCATTCGATTATCACCTCGCCGGCTATCGCGCGGCCGATCTTGTCAAGCTCGATATTCTGGTGAGCGGCGAGCCGGTGGACGCGCTGTCTTGGATCGTTCATCGGGATTTCGCCTACGCGCGGGGTAAGGCGCTGGCAGAAAAAATGAAGGAACTCATCCCGCGGCAGATGTTCGAAGTTGCCATTCAAGCAGCGATCGGCAATCGCATAATCGCGCGCGAGAGCATACCCGCCATTCGCAAGAACGTCCTGGCGAAGTGCTACGGCGGTGATATCACCCGAAAACGCAAACTGCTGGAGAAGCAGAAAGAAGGCAAACGGCGCATGAAGCGCGTCGGGAAAGTGGATATACCTCAAGAGGCGTTCTTGGCAGTCCTGAAGGTTGGATCTTAGAACCGGTCCATCGTTCAATCGTTGAACACACTGGCCCGCCAGTCCCGTCAATTGCATCAATCAAGTATGTAGTCGCGCGGCTTTAGCCCGCGTTCACGTTCGAAGATAACGCGGGCTAAAGCCGCGCGACTACATGCTTATCAACGACATGGCCTGAACTGCGAGTCTGGTACGCAATGTGTAGCCACTCTTTCCAGGAGCCACAATGCATACCCTTTGCCGTTTCAGCATCAGAGTCGCGCTTGGTCTGCTAATCCTGCCGGTGCTTACCCCAGCGGCAACCGCGGCCGCCCAACACAAGGTTCTCGAAACTCAATTAGGACAAGCGACTTTCTATGGCGCGGCGTGGCGAGGCAGGATAACGGCTAGCGGCCGCAAATTCGATGACCGCAAAGCGGTCGCTGCGCACCGCACGTATCCGTTTGGCACTGTGGTCCGTGTAACGAACCTTGAGAATGGGCGTTCAGCGAACGTCGTTATCATCGACCGTGGGCCTTTTGGAAAGAATCGGCGCAAAGGCGCCATCATCGATTTGTCACACTCCGTGGCGAACGATTTGGGAACCATACGCCGCGGTCAAGTGGATGTGAAACTCGAGGTCCTTGCTTGGGGCAGCGGCCGCAGACACCGGGAGGCCGCTGTTAACCCACCGGAGCGCCAGGCCCTGCGGTAACCAGAGCCACGTCAAAGTCGAAACCGCAACTTGGAATCGCCACAAAGAGGTACAAAAATCACAAAAAGCATTTCGATTTTTTTTGTGCTTCTTGTGCCTTCTTGTGGCCATTCCCTTCAGCGGCGACTTTGACGTGTCCATGCTACGGGTAACGTAACCCTCTTGCAATCTGCCCCCCTGTTATAATGGGTCCGGCATGAAATCGCAGCTGAAGCGCTACCTTGGTTCGCTGGTCTTTGTCTTCCTGTTGTGTCTTTCAATCGCACTCGGTGCTACAGCCGGCGTGCTGTTCGTGTACAACAGCGATCTGCCGCAGGTGAACTCACTCGAAGATTACCATCCAAGTTTGATAACGGAGGTGTATTCCGACGCCGGTCAGGTCATCGGAAGCTTTGCTCTGGAGCGCCGCATCATTGTCAGTTGGGATGAAATTCCGCAAGTAGTGAAAGACGCGATTACTTCAGTTGAAGACCAAAACTTCTTCACACACTGGGGCATCGATTTCTACGGTATTGCCCGAGCCGGTTTGAAAGACGTCATGGCAGGGCGGGTGGTTGAAGGTGGCAGCACGTTGACTCAACAGCTGAGCAAGAACCTGTTTCTGACGCCGGAGAGAACGTTCCGGCGAAAGATCCAGGAGGCGATGCTTGCGATTCAGATCGAGCGCTTCTATACGAAGCAGCAGATCCTCACCATGTATTGCAATTTGCACTTCATGGGACACGGTCAATACGGGTTTGCCGCGGCAGCTGAATACTACTTCGGCAAGGAACTTAAAGACCTGAACATTGAAGAAGCCGCAATGTTGGCCGCGATTCCGCGGTCGCCGCCAAATTACTCGCCGATATCTCATCCCGAACGGGCATTGTTTCGCCGCAATTACGCGATCGATCGCATGGTTGCGGAAAAGAAAATCACGGTTGCACAAGGCGAAGAAGCAAAGTCGCATCCAATCAAACTCGCAGAAAAACAGCGGCGGGACGAACTTGCACCGTATTTTGTGGAAGAACTCCGCCGGTACCTGGAAAAGAAATATGGAACATTCGCAGTTCATGAAAGCGGATTAAGAGTTTATTCGACTCTCAATGTCGAAGCGCAAAAGGCGGCGAATGCCGCAGTGCGCGCGGGTACTCGTGAGTACGATAAACGGCACGGGTGGAGAGGCGCTGAGATGAACCTGTTGAGCGAGGGAGTTCAGGATTTAGCGTCATATGAGTTGAAGGACTGGAAGCTGCCGATCCGCACCAACGACATCGTGCCCGGCATTGTGCTCGATCTGAACAAGAATGGCAGCGCTACGCTAAAAATCGGCAATTATGAAGCCCAGCTTACGCCACAGGACATCGCCTGGACGAAAGCAAAGGCGGCTTCGGAAATTCTCAAACCAGGTGATGTCGCGCTCTTTCAGATTCGTTCGATGAACGCAGCTGAAAGGAAGGTCGAAGTCACCCTGGAACAAAAGCCGAAGGTCCAAGGTGCATTCCTCGCGATTGAGCCGAAGAGCGGTGAAATCAAAGCAATGGTCGGCGGATATGATTTCGACGAGAGCAAATTCAATCGCGCAACGCAGGCACTGCGGCAAACCGGTTCAGCATTCAAGCCATTTGTTTACACCGCAGCCGTTGACAATGGACTTCGTCCCGACGACACGATTCTAGACGCGCCGGTCAGCTTCGGCATCTACTCGCCCGGCAACTACGATGGCAAGTACGAAGGCGTTATTAGCATCCGGCGGGCATTGGGCGACTCGCGCAACATACCCGCGGTGAAAACGCTTGCGAAGCTCGGCGTGCAGAATCTCATCCCGTATGTGCGACGGTTTGGCATTACTTCAAAAATCGAACCCGTCCTGCCGATCGCGCTTGGCGCCGCTGACGTCACGTTGATCGAGATGGTGTCCGCCTACTCGACATTCCCGAACGATGGCGTTCGCGTGGTTCCGCAGATGATTCGGCGTGTTACCGACTACGAGGGCAATGTGCTGGAAGAAAATTTTCCGGAACTGCGTGATGTCATTCCAGCGGAAACGGCCCGAATCATGGTGGATTTGATGCAGGAACCAGTCCGGCAGGGAACAGCGACTAAGGCTCAGGAATTGAAGCGGCCGGTGGCCGGGAAGACAGGCACGACAAATGATTTCACCGACGCCTGGTTTATCGGATATACGCCGTCACTCGCTGCGGGCGCATGGATCGGCTTCGATGAAAAGGTAACGCTTGGCGACAAAGAGACCGGCGGTAAGGACGCATTGCCCATCTGGATGGACTTCATACGCGAGGTCTATAAGGACAAACCTTTGGAACAGTTCAATACTGCTCCGAAAGAGGCGATTACGGCTGCCCCCGAGCAAGTGCCATCCGCAGTACAACAGGCACAGAGGCAAGTACAGTGAAACGTATTGGTCTACTTCTATTCGTTCTTACGTTCGCTCTCGATTGCTTCGCTCAGTCCCTGGCTGATGTTGCGCGAAAAGAGCGCGAACGGCAACGAGCCGCACACAGCAAGGTCGTGGTCACCGGCACCGGAACGACAGCAACAATTGCACCAACCTCTTCTGCGAAGCCAGCGCCGCCGACCGCATCGAACTCTGCGGCAAAACCCGTTGCAGTGACCGACAACAAAGGCCGCGATGAAAAGTATTGGCGGACAACTTTCCAGAAAGCTCGCGACGATTTGAAGCGGGCCGAGGCCAGAGTTGAGATCCTGGATCTTCGGGTGAAAGACTTGAACACTCAACTGCTCCGGCGAAGCGATATCTATAATCGCGAGAATCGACTCGGGCCCGAAAT
>QHXA01000336.1 GCA_003222755.1 Acidobacteriota bacterium | reverse complement strand
CTCATAGATGATGGGTTTGTATTTGAACAGAATCTCAAAAATGCTCATGGGAAACGCGAGGTTAGACGTTCCTTAGCAGGACATCGGATAACCTTTTTGCCTCAATCTTCAGTTTTGGACCGGCAAGCGGATCTCATTCTACTTGGAAATGCGGCAAAACTTCCACGCTGATTTCCACGCCCGCTTGTTGGAGAGCATCGACGAGTTGTGATTCGGTTTTGAACTGGTGAGCGTGCATGCCGAGCCGCTTCGCAGCCGAAATGTTTTCTTCCCGATCATCAGTGAAAAACAGCGCCTCGGCGGGTTGTCCTGAGATGGCGATCGCATGCTCAAAAATCTCGCGGTCGGGCTTCAAGGAACCCACTTCGTAAGACAGGATGCGGTGATCAAAATAGTCGAGAACCCTATAATTCGCCCGAACAAAGTCGATGTGCGCCTCGTTGGTATTCGAAACCAGGATCAGCGGGTACTTCGATTTCAGCGCCAGTAGTAGGTCTTCGGACAAGACTAAGTCCGGCAGAAAGACCGACGACCACGTCTGGCAAAAGCCCGCCAAATCCAGCTTTAGATCGGCCGTCTCGCGAAGATAGGCGTGGAACTCACGGGTGGAAATGTCTCCGCGCTCATAGCGCCGGATCCAATTCTCGTCCCAAAGGACCTCTTCGAGGCGGGCTCGCGAAATCGAGCAGGCCGCATGTAACGCTTGAACACCAGTTTCAAAGTTGAAGTCGACCAGGACTTTGCCGAGATCGAACAGAATTGCTTCAATCTTCACTCTTGAAATCTTAACATCGAAAACTGAATACTACGGGGCATGACACTACGAACACCGCATGAATACACCAGCCGCCGAGATCGACGCCAAGCCGCGCCAGAAACGACTTTCCGCGAAGCCGAATACATCGACCGTCTCTCGAAAAACCGCACACCTGTTATTGTAAAGCTCATCGATGGAGAAGAAATTCGAGGCTGGATCGAGTATTACGATAAAGACATTATTCGGATCACACGCGATACACAGCCCAATCTGTTTGTTTATAAAAACCGCGTGAAGTACCTTTACGAAGACCCAGCAAACGGCCGGGCTCGCGAAGCGAAGGCGTAACTCATCTTTCTTTGATCGCGATGGCATTGTACGGGAACGACTGATTCGCTGCTTTGATCTGGATAGGATCAGTGATGTTGTAGCTGACGTCTGCCGGCGTAACGAGCAGCGACCCGTCGGTAGCGCGGGTTCGCGCGACGAACAGCCCGCCATTGATGGTTCCAGATACGCCAGGGCTCCAGCGCAGCACACCTTGGCCTATTACAAGGATCAAACCGTTCCAGCTCACACGGCCGACAATATTGAGGTCGCCCCGCACGAGTAGAAGTCCGTAACCGGTGCCCGGTCCCAGATTCAGATTGCCATCGACGAGCGCAACACGGTAATTTCCGGCGGACCCAAAGTCGGTTATAGCGGCGGTGGTGTACACGTCTGTAGCGTTCTTGGCGACGCTGCCGGCAAGACTTTCCAAGCCAGCTACGCTCCTCAACCGCGGATCCGCATCGTTGTCCGGGAATTTTCCCTTCTTGACCGTGGCCTCAATTGTCTTTCGGCTGGCGCCAATCTGCCCCAGGCTGACCAGGGTCACAACTTCATTAGTATCCGTTGCGGATGCTGTGCCATCGGAATTGTCGTTGCGCAGCCACACTTCATAACGTCCTGAGCGTTGCCCAAATGCATCCATCAACTCGCGCGAAGCAATAACCGGCTGGTCGTCGGCAGTTAGAAGCCGGCCATCCAGACCCGCAGACGTGTTTAGCAACTCCGTCGCTGTGCGGCCGGACATGCGAAGCAGTTCGCGGGCGTGATCGATTCCCGCTTCCGCAAGATACAAGCTTTGAGTTGCGCCTTTGTAGTTGTCGCTGATCCAAATGTCGATAGTCGACGTGGTAAGAAGAGCACCCCCGAGCACAGTCAGAAATGAAAGTACCAGCAGTGCCAGGATCAGAGCGACGCCGCGGTTCCGCTCCACGGTCCCTCCGTTGGCCGACAATAACGTCGAGTCATGCGATTAGCAACAAAGTACTCTTGACTACCGAACATTTGTTCGGGTATAAGGATTATGCATGCTTACCCAACGCCAAGAGGCGATCCTGAACTTCATTAACGAATCTGTAGAACAGAACGGCTTCCCTCCCTCGGTTCGTGAAATTGGGCGGCACTTTGGTATCTATCCGGCAACAGTTCAGGACCACATTTCTGCGCTGGAACGGAAAGGTTATCTGCAGAAAAAGAGATTTCAATCGCGGACGCTATCTGTTCCGGCGTCCTTCCGCCGTCGCAGCGATAGCGGTATTCCGATCATCGGCCGTGTTGCCGCAGGGATGCCTCTGCTCGCGCAAGAAAATATCGAGGACATGATTCAGCTTCCCAAAGAATGGGCTCCAGCGGGCGCCTTCTTGCTGAAGGTTCAGGGCAACAGCATGGAAGGCGCCCATATTTTGGATGGCGATTACGTGCTCGTCCATCCGCAGCAAACAGCGGTGAATGGCGAAATCGTGGTCGCGCTCATTGACGATGAAGCCACAGTCAAGCGCTTCTACCGCACCGAACGCGGAATTACACTGAAGCCTGAAAACCCCAAATACGACGCAATCGAAATTAAAAGCAGCGAAGCAGCATCGTTCAACATCGTCGGAAAAGTCATGGGTGTGCTTCGGGTCATGAAAAAATAATGCAGCCGATCGGGTTCATTTCCTCAGAAGGACATAAACCGCGCCACCGCCCCCGTCACAGCGTCTGGCAGAGGTGTAGGCAATCACGTGGCGGCTCATTCTGCGGGTACAAAGCCATCGTTGGATGTTCTCCTTCAGCACAGGATGGTGCTTGTGAGAGTGGCGGCCGCGTCCGTGAATGACACGGACAGACGTGAAGCCAGCGCGAACGGATTCGAATAAGAACTCCTCCAGAACGAACCGCGCGTCCTGAAGATTGAGGCCGTGCAGGTCCAGATGTGCCTGAACGGAAAAGCGGCCAGACCGAAGATCGTCGAGATAAAGCCGGCCGTGCGGGTGAACCGAGCCTTCAATGTATTCCGCCGTGTGCTCGATTTCGACATTTCCCTCTCGCACAAATTCTTCGAGCGCACGCAGCGCGTCCTGCTCTTCGTCCTGGGCCTGGATTTCAACAGGCGGCCGATTGTGCAGCGGGACAGCGCTCCAACCGAGGGATCTCACCTCCCTCATGGCGAATTCGAACAGTTCCTGGTCCGACAGCCCTTCCGGGAATTCCGCGTGCGTAAAATCGCGTACTTCATCGTCGACCGCTTCGCCGGAGGCGCGGAGCGGTTCATGCGACAGATGGATACGGCCTTCCCGAACCCACTGCTCGAGGATTGCAAACGGCTTATCCATACCTGAACCTGTTCGTGATCGGCATCCGGCGGTCTCGGCCGAATGCTCTCGGCGTAATCTTGACTCCGGGAGCGGCCTGGCGGCGCTTGTATTCATTGGTATCTACCATGCGAATTACGCGCCGTACGAGCTGTTCATCAAATCCCATTTCGAGCATCTGGGAAAAGCTTCGATCTTCTTCGACGTATGCTTTGAGAATTGGATCCAGGACTTCATAAGGGGGCAGAAAGTCCGTATCGAGTTGATCGGGTCGCAGCTCCGCAGAAGGTGGCTTGGCGATAATTTCGCGCGGGATCCGATCGCTTCCGCTCGTCCGGTTACAATACTCGGCCAGCCGATATACGGTCGTCTTCATTACATCTTTTAGCAATGCGAATCCACCAGCCATGTCGCCGTACAACGTACAGTATCCGCTGCTCACTTCGCTCTTGTTCCCTGTGCTTAATACCAGCCACCCAAATTTATTGGACAGAGCCATCAAATAGGTCCCGCGAATCCTCGCCTGCAGGTTTTCTTCAGTCACGTCGGGCTTTGCACCCCTGAACCCGGCCTTTAGCGCTTCAATAAAGGAATCCAGCACCTCTTCAATGGGAATGGTCATGAGCTCGATTCCGAGATTTTTGCCCAACCGTTGGGAATCTTCGATGCTGCCTCGAGAGGAAAACTTGGAAGGCATCAGGACGCCAACGACATTCTCACTTCCCAGCGCATCGACGGCGATACATGCGGTCAAT
>QHXA01000335.1 GCA_003222755.1 Acidobacteriota bacterium | reverse complement strand
ATGACGCCGGAACGAGTTCTCACGGCGTTGGAAACCGGAGCCATGCTGCCTATGGCGAGTAACCGCACGACGGGCGAGCGCCGTGTTCTGGCGGAATTCGTCTCCGGAAAGCGGTTCTCACGCGCTTTGAACACGGCTCCCGTCGCGCAGGCAATGTGCCGTTCGACGGCGAATGGTTTCGGAGATCCCCTGAGTGGTCCAATTTGGAATGGATGGGGGATGAATACATTCAACACGCGATATCAGGATAGTGCCGCTGCCGGATTCACGGCCGCCGATGTTCCGCGCTTGAAAGTGAAGTGGGCGTTCGGGTTTCCCGGCGATATTACGATCAACGCGCAGCCCACTGTCGCGGCCGGCCGCGTATTTATCGGCAGTCTTAGCGGCGCGGTATATTCGCTCGACGCTAAAACAGGTTGCGTGTATTGGCATTTCCAAGCCGCGACGGCCGTTCGTGCCGCCGTTAGCATCGGGCGAATCCAAACCAGTTCCGGATCGGCTTACGCAGCGTTCATTGGAGATCAGGCAGCCAACGTCTACGCGGTGGATGCGGCAACCGGGAAGCTGCTTTGGAAAATGAAGGCGGACAACTATCCGCTTGCGCGCATCACCGGTTCGCCGACGTTTTACAACGGGCGCCTCTATGTGGGTATCGCTTCGGGAGAAGAAGCTGCGGGCGGCACGCCGGATTATGAATGCTGCCGTTTCCGCGGAAGTCTTGTCGCGTTGAACGCCGCCAACGGCGACCAGATTTGGAGAACCTATACGATCGCCGAGGAGGCGCGGCCAATCCGAAAGAACAAGCTCGGTGTCCAACAGTGGGGCCCATCAGGCGCTCCGATCTGGACGAGCCCCGCCATTGACGTGCAGCGCAATGCGCTCTATGTCGCCACCGGCGACAACTACAGTGATCCGCCGACGGAGAACAGCGATGCGTTCATGGCATTTGACCTGGCTACGGGCAAGATTCTATGGTCTCGTCAGATGACGGCGGCCGATGCTTGGAATACTGCGTGCCGGCTGACAGACAGAACGAACTGTCCCGATTCCGACGGTCCTGATTTCGACTTTGCGTCCTCACCGATTCTCGTTCCGCTTGCCAACGGCCGCCGGGCGCTCGTTGCCGGCCAGAAGTCCGGTGTCGTGCATGCAATCGATCCCGATCGAAATGGCGAAGTCCTGTGGGCGACTCGCATCGGCAAAGGCGGAACTCTTGGTGGAGTCCAATGGGGCTCGGCTGTCGATCAGTCGAATGTCTATGTCGGCTTATCGGATCTCGCTCGCACCACTATTCCCAATAGTCAAGGCTCAGACCCCGATCCCAAGGCTGGCGGCGGCATGTTCGCTCTTCGTTTGGACAATGGCGAGCGCGTGTGGTACACGCCGCCCGCGGACTGTGGTGATCGAAAGCGATGCAGTCCTGCACAATCGGCTGCAGTCAGCGCGATTCCTGGTGTTGCTTTCTCCGGCTCTGTCGACGGACATCTTCGCGGGTACTCAACGACCGATGGGAAAATTGTATGGGACTTCGATACAGTCCGGCCTTACGACACTGTGAACAAAGTCCCGGGTCGAGGCGGTTCTCTGAATGGCCCCGGTCCCGCTATTGCCGGCGGCATGCTCTTTGTTACTTCCGGGTATGCAAATAACGGGATACCGGGGAACGTCCTCCTAGGATTTTCCGTGGACGGGAAGTAGGGGATGACGGGGCAGCCCCCTCGTCCCCACAAAGGAGGGATTATGCGTGGATGGGTGTGTGTGTCGATGTTCGCGTTTTTATGTGCGGCGTCATTGGCGCAACAGGCAACGCAGCCGGAAACACCAGCGCAGCTGACACCACAGCCGGGACAGCAACTTTTTCCAAGCGTGGCGCCCGACCACAGTATCGCGTTTAGTCAAAGGAACGGCGCAGATTGGGATGTCTATGTTCTTCGGCACGCCTCCCCTCCGGTCAATCTGACTCCAGATTCCGCTGCAGACGATTGGCAGCCCGAATTCTCGGCGGATGGCAAGTGGCTGGCTTTCCGTTCCGAGCGAAACGGCGGTGGGATATACCTTATGAATCCCGATGGGCGAAATCTGAAGCGGTTGACCAGCGCGGGATTCAACCCGGCATGGTCGCCCGACGGAGCTGAGATCGTGTACTCAACGGCGCAGGTCATCGCCGACCCAGCGTTCAGGCCGATACGAGGCACTTTGTTCGCGGTAAAGGTCGGGACTGGTGAGAGAAGAATCGTTTGGGCTTCGAGCGATGCCGTTCAGCCTCGCTGGTCACCCAATGGACAGCGCATCGCTTTCTGGGGTTTCGCGAGCCAGGGCGGTCAACGCGATTTGTGGACAATCACCTCGGCCGGTACTGATCCGGTTAAAGTCACTGATGATGCCGCAACAGACTGGAACCCCGTATGGTCGCCCGATGGCAAGTACCTCTTCTTCAGCAGTGACCGCGGTGGCACGATGGAAATCTGGCGCATGCCGCTCGATCAGAGCACCGGCCGAAGCCAAGGGCCTCCCATACAAATCACGAAAGGCGGAAAAGGCGTTCGCGGCCACATTGCGTTTGATTTTGCCGAGCTCGGTCTTCGCCTGCTCTACATTGAGCAGATCGTGAATCAGACGGTAGAAAAAGTGAGTTTCGATCCCGTTGCGGGCCGAGTTGTCGGACAAACAACGAGCGTTCTTGATGCTAACCTGGCGCCGAGCCAGATTGACGTGTCACCCGATGGGAATGCGCTAGCGTTCTATTCCGCTGTTCAGCCGGAGAATCTTTATGTTGCCGCGGCCGACGGCAGGGGCCCGCGTCAGTTAACGAACGATAATTTCAGAGATCGTGGGCCGGCCTGGTCACCGGATGGAAAAAAGATCGCCTTCTATTCGGATCGCAGCGGGAACTATGAAATCTGGACAATCAACATCGATGGAAGCGGTCTGACTCAGGTCACAAATACTTCCGGCGTCAATCGTTCCGGGCCGCTTTGGTCACCGGACGGTTCTCGGCTGGCATATGTTCAGCGTCGTGGTCCTACGTGGGATACGTATGTAATCGATCCAACGAAATCGCCATCGCAGCAGGTGCTGCAAGAACTGCCGGCAATCGGAGCCGGTGACGAATACTTTGGACCGACTTCGTGGTCGCCCGATGGCCAGAAGCTTGCCGGGACGCGAACCTTCACAGACCGTGTGGCTGCGGGCGGTATCTTCATCTATTCCTTGGAATCGAGAATATTCCAGATGATCGTCGACAAAGCCGCGGGAGCTCGCTGGTTGAACGACAGCAGGCGATTGGTCTATCCCGATAGCGCAACCAATAAGATATTCCTGGTGGATACGGTATCGCCGGTGCCGGTCGAGATATTCTCTATCGCTCCTCGCAGTCTCGGCGCCATTCGTCTTTCGCCGGACAACAAAACGCTGTATTTGACTTTGTCGACCTCAGAGTCACACGTGTGGCAGCTTGAGCTCCCGCCCGGGTCGTAGGTCTACCGAAGATTGTAGGGGCGGTCTATGACCGCCCACGATCTTTCGGTCTGCAACATCGTGGGCGATCATAGACCGCCCCTACAGCAGCCGATTCTTCTGATAGAATGCCGCTCCAATGCATAAGTCCTGGAGCAACTGGGAAGACGGATTGTCGAGCGCGGCTAGAGACGTGACCAAATCGAGCGGCCGTTAATACCGGAGGGACCAAAATGCGATTGACGCTTATCTCAACAACGATTCTCCTCGTCCTCACACAAGCGTTTACTGCACAGACGACGCAGCTTCGCGTTCTCGCTTCGAATGGGATGAAAGCTGTGATCGAGGAAATTCGGCCGCGCCTCGAGCGCGAAGCGGGGCGGCCTCTCGCGATCGAGTTCAATACATCGGTGGCGATAAGACAGCGGATTGAGCGAGGCGATGCCTTTGACGTCGCAATCCTCACGACAGAAGTCATCGACGAGCTCGCGAAAGCCGGCAAAATCGCTTCAGGTTCGATCGCCAATCTCGGCCGGTCGGGTATCGGTTTCGGCATACGTGCAGGAGCGGCGAAGCCGGATGTTCGCACACCCGAAGCAGTCAAGCGAACCCTACTCAACGCGAAATCGTTGACCTGGGTCACGGCTGGGGCAAGCC
>QHXA01000334.1:7160-8725 GCA_003222755.1 Acidobacteriota bacterium | reverse complement strand
GGTGGTGTGAGCTAGAGAGAACTCACAATGAGCATGTGCGCGTATTGCGGATGCTCATAACCTAACTCGCCTGGTTCGGCGACCTGATTCGGCAAAGGACCAAGCCCCAACCCCGGCCGTTCCTCAACATGACTGAAGCAGCTTCCAGAGCACAGGGGAGCGCGGCGGACCGTCTACCCGGAATCAATTGCGCACAGCTCCGCTCTGGGGCCTGCGGAGTCGTTCCCGTTTCATGCACGACGGACAGTCGTTGACTATCGAAGAAGCGATACTGCGTCATAAGAACCAGGCCGTCCTCACCGTGGCACGTTTCCGGGCGCTTTCGAAAATTGAAACGCAACAGCTTCTTCTCTTCCTATCCTGTTTGTGATTTGTCGATTTGCCATAACTGCACAATCAGGGCGGCGCGAAGCGCATCCGATTAGAGCCGCGAAGCGGCGACAGAGTGTAGCCCCGGGCGCCGGGGCTTTTCTGCAATCAGCGACATGAGCACCGTAGGTGCGAAAGATGTCCTGGCCAGTCTTTCGCCCCTGCGGGGCTCGATCTGAAAACCGGCTTCGCCCGGGGCTACATTCTGTCGCCGCTCCGCGGCTCAATAAGGACGCGGTCTTCGCCGCAACCCTCATTTCAAAACTTATGAAGCTTCAATCGCAATTTGGACAGCTGCGATTTTTCACAGCTTCCACGCGACTACATACTAGTTCGAGATTGTGAATACAATGCCCGCGGAAAGATTATTGCTGCTCGTCCATGCCGAATTCGCGCTGGTCGGCAAATGAAAATTCATCCGACTGTATTCAATCTTCCAGGCAAGTGAATCGTTGATCGGAATGGTCATGCCGCCGCCGTACCGAGTTGCGAAGGCACTGGTTGAGCCGGATACAGCCGACGATGATATTGAGAAGTAGCCGACCCCGAGGCCCGCCAGCGCATAAGGCACTACCTTGCCGCGCGGGTACATGACTTTGCCGCCAAAGCAATCCGAAATGAGCGTTGCACCCTGCCCGAGACTGTCAATGCCCATGTAATTATCGAGGCTCCATCTCTTGGACAAGTTGAAATCCGATTGATTGACGGAATGGTGGCCCGGCAAGCCCGTAGTTAAATCAGGGAAGCTCAAATTTGCATATCCCATTGAGGTTTGAATACTCGCAGAATTGTCCTCGCCGAAAGCGGGAAACGTGAGCAGAAGGACGAAGCACGCAGCAAATACAGTCCTCAAGATAGAACTCCTTAAAATAAAGAATAAAAGTTGCTGTAACACTCGCCATCGATCGACCTACGGCAATGTTCCGGAACTGGTCGAATCAAACGATGTTCCATTGAAATGCACGACACGTGCGGTGCGCGCAGTTGTGGTTGATGTCTGATCCGGTTCCGTGATGAGCGAGATGTAGTCGGAAGGACCGACTCTCGCGTCAACTGGAGATGTCAACGCTAAGCTCGGAAATCCGGACAGCGCCGCCGGCAATGCCTGGCCCCCCTTGATCGCAATCAAGGTCGAGGTCGACGTGACGCTAGTGCCGGAAACGGTGTACACGGTGGCGATGGCATAGATTGCAGAG
>QHXA01000334.1:0-7124 GCA_003222755.1 Acidobacteriota bacterium | reverse complement strand
CCTGCAAGGCGGCATCGTAGGTGACGGTCTGAATGTTGGCCGTCGTTCCTGGATGCTGCACTGTCACGCGGGTTGAGGGAGCATAGAAGCTATGCCTCAGACCAGTAACTGTTACTCCCGTCGTACTGCGGCCTTCATCAAAGACAAGCAGATTGCCTGCATTATCAACCACTGCACGGCCTTCACGGTAGACCACTGTCGCGGTCGTCTGCGTCCACGCGCTCATCGGAAGCGTCAGAGCTAAACCAACCGTCAAAATCGTTCTCATTTGCACTCCTCCTGTGCGAAGCGAATCTTTGCGACCCCTTGATCAGACGCGACTGGCATACGCTTCGCATCAAAAGCAAGTTGTCAAATGATGTAAAGAATCGTAGCGGAGGGCGCCAATGCAGAATCACGCATGTAGTCGCGTGCTCATCCATATTCGAGAGCGGCGGTTGCTCGTCGGCATATTATCCTTCGCCGCGCTTGTTGCGTTACTGGAAGTGTCGTTCGGTCTTTACGGAATGCTTTCGTTCTTTGTGGGAACCCGCATTCCGGAGATCGGTCTTCGCATTGCCCTGGGTGCGCAGCGTATCGACATCCTTCGACTCGTGCTCCGCCAATCGCTCATACCGGTCGCCGCGGGCACTCTGCTCGGACTTGCCGGGGCTCCTGCTTTGGTGCGAGTGCTGGAGAATGGCGGATTCCTCGTAGGAGTCATTCGAGTTGCCGATGAGGTTGCCATTGCCGGTGCTGCGGTACTGCTGCTTTGCGTGGCGCTTAGTGCAGCCGTCGCGCCCGCGCGTCGTGCGTCTCGCGCGCAGCCGATGCAGGCATTGCGGCACGAGTGAATGGTTGATTTCTGAAAAGCGGCTAACCTAAAGTCATTCCCAACATCCTGGGGGTGCTCCCATGAAACGCGCAGTCTTCTGCTTGATTGGCGTATTGATCGCGTGCGTTCGAACTAAAACTGCATCCTGAATGGGAACGCGTTGGCCTCTATGAATTCGTGTGCGAGGAGAACAACCGCTGCCCTGGCGGCAAGTGCAGATAATGGAAATGGGCCTCCGGCCCCATTTCATAGGACCCGGCGCCAAAAACTCTTGCAAATAGAAATCGGCGACGATATGGTCCGCCCACGAATTTCCTGACAATTCATCAAAGGAGCGGTCTATGAAAGCTCTCTGGGTCGGCATCGCAGTTTTCCTATTCTTGATGGTTGCTGTCACTGTCTTCAGCCAATCGGGTAACGCAAGAATCAGTGGAACAATCGACGACCCCAGCGGCGCCGTCCTGCCGGGTGTGTCCGTTACGGCGACGAACACGGCCACCGGCGTGGTGACAAGCACGGTCAGCAATGAAGCAGGCGCATACAACTTTCCGAGCCTGTTGCCAGGACCATACACGGTTGCTGCGGAGTTGCCCGGCTTTCAGATGAAAGTCTACGAGGTCCAAATTGGAAACACTCAGGAACTTCGGCTGAACATTCGACTGGCGGTCGGTGCGCTGACAACAGGTGTCGACGTAACCGTGCCGGTGGATTCTTTGCTTGCCACATCGAGCGCATCGGTGGGTAGCGTTCTATCGGAACAACGGATGCAGTCTCTACCGATTATCGGTAACAACATTCTTGGACTGTTGGATACGCTGCCTGGAACGCGAATGGACGCCAACGGCGTCACTGGAACATTTGCCGGGCTGGGCGCACGCAGCGTCAACGTCACGCGTGACGGAATGGAGTCCAGCGGATCTGCGCGGAATATGCAGGCTGGCCTCACTCCTTCCACGTATATGAGTCCCGATCTCATCGGGGAAATGCGTTTGGTTCTCGCACCGGTAGATGCGGAGATGGGCCGCGGTAATGGACAGATGCAAGTCTTCACCCGGTCTGGAACGAATCTGTGGCGAGGCAGCGCTGTGTGGTATGTGCGAAACAGCGCTTTCGACGCAAACACGTGGGCGAATAACCGGGCCGTCGACGCGAAAACCGGTGAATGGAAACCCCTCACGAAGGACTGGGTGAACAGGAATCAATACAGCGCGAGTGTTGGTGGTCCCATCGTGAAGAACAAGACGTTCCTTTTTGCGCTGTGGGACGCTCTGCTTGTTAACGAACGTGCGCTCCAGAATCCGCTAGTGCTTACGCCGTGCGCGCGGCTTGGCGTTTTTCGGTACTTCGACAATTGGAATAACGGCAATGCTCTCCAGGCCACTCAGCCTAGCGGCGCTACTCCAACGATTGCCGTTGTGGACGGGTTGGGCAATCCAGTGAGTCCCGGTGGACCGCTTCGGTATGCCAGCGTATTTGGTCCACTGCAGAATATCCCCACGAGGCCGGATTGCTCCGATGCAGTCGTCCAGGGCAATCCCTGGGATCCGAATCGAAAGGCGATGGACCCCACCGGCTTCACCAAACAGCTTTTGACGAAGATGCCGCTACCGAATAACTACGAGGCTACCGGCAGCGATGGACTGAACACCGCCGGTTACCGGTGGGTGCGCCCGTTCAGGGGCGGAAACGAAGGCATTTTTTCGTTCGGGGGCACAGGCGTCAATCGGAAACAGATTAATGTGAAGCTGGACCACAACTTCAACGCGATCCACAAACTGTCGGGCACATATACATTGGAAAACTCTGCAGGCGGCGCTAATTTGATGACGTGGCCCGATACATTCTCCGGCAGCCGCTCGCGCCGGCCGCATCATTTGGCGATAACATTCACGTCTACTCTTTCGCCGACCATCGTCAACGAGGCTCGTCTCGGATTGCGGCGCACTGGCTTCACACAGTGGAATGGATTGAACAATCCGAAGACGGATGGCGCGGGACAGAAGTTTTATCCCAACTATTCCGGCTACCCGGTTTATCTCGGCTTGGGAACCGGTCAGGTGAATTTTCAAGCGAACTCACCGCTCGGCGGCGGAAACACGCAGACATTTGAAGACCACACGACGTTGTTGCAGTACGCCGACTCCGTTAGCTGGACGAAAGGAACCCACGCATTCAAATTTGGCGGCGAAATTCGGCGAGGCGGATCGTGGGGCCTGGATGCCGGCATCGGCAATACAGCCATACCGCGCGCAACCGGCGGGGATTTGGCCACGTCACCGATATCCACTACGGCGATCAGCATAACGAACATGCCGGGACTTGCCGGAACGACAGCCGCCGGCAACAACGCACGGATGCGGAATCTATTGAGTTTTCTGGCTGGTTCTCTGGGTTCCATTACTCAGTACTACTACATGCAAGATCCCAACAAGTTGGATGCATGGGACGATTACAAGACATATCCAGGAAAAGTCCGCGACCTTCGGCTCAACGAATTCAGCTTGTTTTTCAAGGATGATTGGAAAGCGACAAAGAACCTCACGCTGAACCTCGGACTTCGATATGACTATCTGGGCGTGCCGTATGAAGCGAACGGGCTGATGCCGCTTCCAGTTGGCGGTGGTGCGGCGGCGTTTGGGATTTCCGGCCGAAGTTTCAATGATTGGATGGGGCCTGGAACGCGTGGCGAACCCACCGTATTCCAGTACATCGGAAAGAACTCGCCGCATCCCGATATCCCCTGGTACCCCGACGATTGGAACAACTTTGGGCCGGCTGTGGGATTTGCATGGCAGGTTCCCTGGTTTGGAGTCGGCAAAACCACGCTGCGTGGCGGGTATCAGCTCACCTACCAGATTGGCGACGGCTTTAGTTCGATCGTGCAAGAGACCAGTGCACCTGGGAGTTCCCAAAACGTCACGTATATCGGCGACAGCAGTGCCAACGCTTATCTCGATCTCACCAGGTTGTCCTCGCTAATCCCAGTACCGGTTCCGACCAAGCCCCTGCAGCAAATTCCATTGTTTGAGCGCAGCCAAGGCGTCTTCATTCCAGATCCCAATCTCGTCACTCCATATGCGCAGAACCTGACGCTAGCCGTTACTCGAAGCATCGGTTCCAAGATGTCCCTCGATGTTCGATATATCGGTACTCTCGGACGGAAGCAGCGCAGCGCGTCGAACAACATCAACATACCGAACTTTCGCAGCAATGGATTGAAGGAGGCGTTTGATGCCGTTCGCGCGGGAGGCGAGTCCGACTTGTTGAATCGCATGTTCAACGGCATCAACATCGCGGGTACTGGCTTCGGGCCAGTCGGAACGACAGTCAATGGTGTGCTACAGACCGCGGGAATGCACATGCGGTCCAGTTCTACGTTTAATGCCAATCTTGCGAACGGCAACTACTCGGGCTTGGCGGCATCGCTGAACACCCTGAACTATGCAACGGCGAGCAATCCGACTTTGCCGGCAATCCCAGCCGGACAGGTAGGCGCTGTCATGCGGCTGAACGGATTCCCGGAGAATTTCATTGTCTCGAATCCACAATTCGGCGGCGTTAATCTGATGACGAACAACATCAGCAGCAATTACCACTCGCTTAATGTGCAGTTCGGCCTACGGCCGGTTCGAGGCATCAGTACCGAGACCACATATACGTGGAGCAAGAGCCTCGGCGCAGGATTCCCCGGCACTGAAGTATTCACGGATCCGTTGGACCGGCGGGCCGATTACGCGGTGTTGCCGGATACCCGACGTCACGACTTTCGCAGCAATGGCAGTTTTTCGTTGCCGATCGGACCGGATCAACTTTTGTTGGGGAAGAGTGCCGGTATTCTAGCGCGAGTGATCGAAGGCTGGCAGATGGGCTGGATCGTGAATATGAATACGGGACAGCCTCTGAGCATTGTCGCCCAGAACATGCTCTACAACAACGGCACTCCCGACGTCGTCGGTCCATTCGATATTCGAAGCGGCAAAGCCGAATTCCCCAGTGGGCCGACCGGCAACTATTTCAGCCCTTCCAGCATCAAGCTGGTTCGTGATCCGCAGTGCCTTGCAGTCGCGGCCAGTCTGCAGAGCGCGTGCACATTGAACGCGGTTGCCGATGCCGGCGGCAGTCAAATCCTTCTCCAGCATCCCAAGCCCGGAACACGAGGCACGCTCGGTCAACGTGTGGTTGAAGGGCCGGGACGATGGCGTTTTGACGCGAGCATGGGCAAGTCTTTCAAGATTACCGAAGCGAAGAATCTGCAGTTCCGAGTAGACGCTCGAAACGTGTTCAACCATCCCGAGCCTAACCCTGCCGCGTTGATTATGAATATCAATGACGCCAATTTCGGAAGGTTTGCGGGCACGAATGCAAAATCGGAAACGTCATTCCGTGAGTTGCAGGCTTCGCTTAGACTGAATTTTTAGCATTTATTCCGCCGCTAAAACTTTGCCTTTTGTTTCCGGCAGCAGGAAGGCGGCGATCGCCATCGTGGCGTATGCGATGCCGGCGAACACGCCGACGGCTTCCAGCTTCGAGCGCGTTTCCAAGTGAATTGGCGGCTCTTCCACATATCGCCGAACAAAAAAAACGAAAAGGGCCGGGAGGATTCCCACCATGAACAGCGCACGCCATGCGGTCTCTTGCGGCAGATGAGTAAAAGACACTGCGTACAGAATCGTAGCGACGCCCCATCCCACCGCCCAGCCCGCCTGCATCATGCCGAGAGCTTTTCCTCGATGTTCAGCGCGAATCGATTCACCCAGCAGCACCGCCCCGGCCGCCCACTCGCCGCCAAAGCCGAGTCCTAATAGAGCGCGCGCACCCAGCAACTGTTCATAGTTTTGCGCCAGCCCCGATAAGAAGGTGAAGACTGCGAACCATAGGATCGCAATCTGTAGCGTCCGAACGCGTCCGATGCGAACCGCTAAGAAGCCGGCCAGCCATCCACCGACGGCGGAAACCAACAACGCTGCTGTTTGAAGATCTACCGTCTGCCGGCCCGTGAGACCCCAAGTGGCAATAAGCGCGGGCACGACGAAGCCATACATCTGAACGTCCATCGCGTCGGGCCCCCACCCGCCAATGCACGCGCCGAATGCCCGCTTCTCGCGTGGCGCAAGATCCGCCAACCACGCAAATGAGCCGCTCCGCGTTCCGACCGCAGAATTCGTGGCATTCGCCGCCATCGTGATGAAACCTCCAGGGCGAGGATTGTACTAGAGGCGAAGTGTGTCAACATCGGCAAGCGTAGGGTGAACCATGAAAGAAGCTGCACAATACGATCCGTTTGGGCGAGGTCCGTTTCCGGTCGGTGTACGCACGATTGAAGCCCGGGACGGACGGCGCAATCGCGTGTTCTCTTGCGAGATCTGGTATCCGGCGGGGAGTGGAACTTACCCGCTGATCGCGTACTCGCATTGCAGTGGCGGCAATCGGCGCAGCGCCACGTTCCTTTGCACACATCTGAGCAGTCACGGGTACGTGGTCGCCGCGCTGGACCATTCCGAAACATTCGTTGCGGAGCTTGCCAGGCGCGAGGGCTTGACCGCGGAGCAAAACGCGGCACGAATCGAAACCGTGGTTGGAAGCCGCGTGCCCGATCTTCAGTTTCTGCTCGACCTCATGCTCGGGCGAACGACATGGAACTCGGAAGCCAAGTTGGATCTAAATCAGGTAGGCGTTGTCGGACACAGTTTCGGAGAATGGACTGTTTTGTCGATACCGGAGATCGATCCGCGCATTCGTGCTGTGGTGGCGCACGACACTTTTACGCGGCGATGTGGAGCGAGTATGTGGCGCTCGGGGCATTCAGGCCTTCACCTATGGACAAGAGTAAGAATTTTGAAAATGCACGATTCCTATACCTCAAATCCTGAAATCCGAAACCTTAGGTTGGACTGGACGTGTTCTCCGTTCAATTTCACATTTCGGATTTCAGGATTTGAGGTGCAGGAATCGTGCAATTTCAAAATTTCCCCCAAACGCTTATGAATGAACCAAACCCGCTCTCTTCCGTTCGCGGTTGCGCTCGACGAGTGACGGCGCATCGCTTCGTGTGAGTTTGCGGTAAGCATCTTCGATGACTTCAGGAGGAAGATCCGGATTCAGACGCGCGCGCGACCGTCGAAGCCGGCCGTCGAGCAAGACATCGCGATATGCCGGATCGGCGCGCTCCGCCCCCGGCTCGTCTACAGCGATGAGAGGACCGTGCAGCGACGGCGAGTGAACGTTTGATGATTTCAGAAGCCAACTGCGTTTCTTGGCGTCCGGCAGCTTTTCGAATGAGTTCAACGGATCCTCGACCGGGAATTACCCT
>QHXA01000333.1 GCA_003222755.1 Acidobacteriota bacterium | reverse complement strand
ATCTCTGTGGAAGGGAAACGGTCTCAATCTTCTCGACGTGACCACAGCGGCCGGGAAGGCCACGTTTTACGGCATGATTCACGACTACTTCACTATCGTGCCCAAATCGCTGTGGGCGACAATCGATGGCTCCCCTATTATCGTTCTCTATTACTCATCGTGGGTGGCGGCCTACGACCAAACTTCCTTCGACTACATCCGCGCGCAGTTTCAGAGTGACTTCGGAGCCCTTCCTTACATCGTCCGAGAACGGTCCTGGACAGGCGTAACAACCGATGCCGTCTATGCATGGGGCGCGGCTTTGTCTGGCTCTGTTTTGGTCGGCGATGCGGGCATTGTCGGTCCCGGCTATGATGACAGCGCGGTTTGGAACCGTGCCACACACCAGCGGCAGGACCGTGAGTGCAGCAATTTTTATCAACAGGGCTGGGACAAAATCATTTCGGGTAATCCGAGATTGGCGTTCGTCGAGACCTGGAATGAGTTGCACGAGGGCACGGATATCGCCGCCACTCGAGAATACGGTCGGGATTATATCGATCTCACCGCGCGCAACATTGCTCGCTGGAAGTCTGCGAACGGCTACCAGACGGCTTCGATAATCTGGTTGAGTCCGGGCCGCGATATGTTTGAATCGGGTCTTCGCATCGCCCTAAACAGGGGCGACGGCAGCTGGCGGCTGAATCGCGTGGCGGGCCGCGACGCGGTCGATGTGGACCGCTTAAAGACACCACCCGCCTACTACATTCTGCTGGACGTCGACGATAGTTTCGTGCATGCGGCGCGCACTCCCGTATGGCTGACCGTGGAGTACCTGGACAGAGGAACGACGCCTTGGCGGATCGAGTACGACGGCGCCAATAACGTCTACACCGCATCACCTTCCGTGACGATGGGCAACACCGGATTGTGGAAGCAGGTGACGTTCGCCCTTCCGGATGCATACTTCGGCGGCCGCGAAACCGCCGGAACCGATCTCCGGATCGATGACTTAAACAACACCGGTGAGATTCATTATTTTTCGCGAATGTGGATGACCAAGTCCCCGCCCGGACCGGTCGTGCGGCTAGCTGCGGTGGAGGATGTCGTCTTAACTGCAGGAGGCTTGACCAATCTGCCCGTGACGGTATCGACTTCCGACGGCAGCGCGGCGAATCTCAGTCTGTTACGCGCACCGGGATTTGCTTCGTTGCAGTCTGCGAACGGAGGCTTCACTCTGCTTCTGGCTCCGGCGGTCTCCGACGCTCAGGCCTGCGCGTTTCTCGTCACGATTATTGCGACGAACAACACACCCTCTTCACTACCGGACGCTACATCTTTTAAGGTCCTCGTTCCCAAAACAACTACGGGAGGCCCCTGTGACTACAGGCTGAGTCTCGGTGGGCAGGCATTTGCGGAGGCAGGCGGAAGGGGGACCGTCACGATCACGACAGCAGCAGGCTGCGCCTGGACCGTGGGGGTTCCGCCGCCTGGCGTCGCGATCACCAGCGAAGCCTCGGGCACCGGTCCAGGTGTGGTTACCTTCCAGATATTTTCGAATAGCGGCGCAGGACGGGCGGGTTCATTCACGATTGCCGGGCAATTTTTCAGCGTCGAACAGCAGGCCGCCACAATCTCCGGCTTAAGTTTTGTTGGTTCGATGCCACAGATCGCGGCAGAAGCGAACTGGACGACCGAATTCACCTTCGTCAATAAAAGTGCGGTGCCGGGGCAGGCTCGCCTGAGTCTGTTCGGCGATCCGAGCGGGCCGCTTTCGCTGCCTCTCGCGTTTCCCCAGCAACCCGCAGCTCCCGTTCCGCTGCTGGCCTCGTCCTTCGATCGCACACTCGCTGCTAATGCGTGCTTGATTGTGGACACGGCAGGTCCGCAGACTCCTCCGGTGTTGGTGGGCTCTGCCCAGCTATCGGCGACGACGTCCGTGGACGGGTTCGCGATATTTCACTTCATTCCGGGCGACGGCCCGCCGCAGGAAGCTGTCGTTCCCCTCGAAACGCGCAAAGCCAATTCGTATCTGCTCGTGTTCGACAATACGGATGGTATCGCCCTTGGAGTAGCGTTGGAAAATGTGTCGCCACAAACGGCTGATATCGCAGTGGTGATTCGCGATGACTCCGGCACTCCGATCGGAACGCCGGGAGCGATGATCCCGCTGGCGGGAGGCGGGCACACATCTTTCGACTTATCCACACGGTTCCCAGTAACGGCCGGCAAGCGTGGGACGATCGAGTTTGATACTCCAGCAGGCGGTCAGATCAGCGCGTTAGGTATACGCTTTACGCCACCAAACAACGCTTTGACCACCATCCCCGTGTGGCCAATGTCGGCACCGGCGGCGGGAGTATCGCTCATCTTGCAACCGGTGGTGGATGGCAAACCACATTCGTGCTGGTTAACACGGGCTCGAACACAGCGGAAGTTCATCTGAACTTCTTCGCGGATGTCACGGGCACTCCGCTATCGCTGCCGCTGTCTTTTCCGCAGTCCGGCGCCGGCTCCACGACTACCGCTTCGACCGTGGATCAAACACTGGCCGCGGGAGCGAGCCTAACTATACGGAGCACCGGTTCATTGTCGGGTCCGGCGACGGTTGGCTCCGCTCAACTCTCGACCAATGGTAATGTGAGCGGGCTTGTGATCTTCCGTTACAACCCGAACGGTCAGGAAGCGGTGATCCCGTTCGAGAGCCGAAACGCCAGCGCATACGTGCTGGCTTTCGACAACACCGCCGGCACGGCGACCGGCGTCGCGATCAACAGCGTTTCGTCGCAACCGGTCGATGTGCCAGTCGTGATCCACGATGACACCGGCGCGCAGATCGGAACGGACACCCTGAAGCTGGCGGCCAACGGCCACCTATCGTTCTTGCTGGTGACCGACAAATACTCTGCGACCGCAAACAAACGCGGCACCATCGAGTTCGTTCGGCCTGCCGGCGCGCAGATCGGAGTATTGGGCATCCGCATTCCCGTCACGAATACGTTCACAACGTTGCCCGCGCTGGCAAAGTAACTTTAACTTTTTTCAACACTCCGTTCGTTGCGCGGCGCTGCGGCAGCTATAAGCAATGCTGTGGTAAGCTCCGCAAACCAAAACAGGGACAGGTAAATGAAAAGATTATTTGCAGTGGTTGGCCTATTGGTGGCCTGGGGCGTGGTTTACGCTCAGCGGCAGGCTGCCCAGAATCTTGTGATCACGAATGCGCGGATCATCGATGGTAATGGCGGTGTTATCCCGCGCGGTTCGGTGGTTATCCGGAATGGACGAATCGCATCGGTGTCCGCAGGAAATGCGAGCGAGCCGGGAGCGCGGCAGATCGATGTGCGCGGCATGACCGTGATGCCGGGATTCATCGACGATCATCGGCACGTGATCGGCGCCAGCTTTCCTCCGGGCGACCCGGTGCAGTGGCTAAAAGAAGAAGCCATGGTCCGCATGCAGGAATTCCTCGACGGCGGCTTCACCACGATTCAGTCCTGCGGCGATCCGCCGGAACAGATCGTGGAACTGCAGCGGCGTTTGAACGCCGGCACGATTAAAGGCCCGGGGCTCTTCACGGACGCTTTCGTTCAGTTGTCGCGTCCGCCGAATGGTGCGCGCGGACCACTGCGCGTCGATCCAGCGCGGACAGATCAGTCGCGGCCACCGAACCGCCCAACAGTGGCCGCCGCTGCAATTCCAGATGAGGAAACTCGCGCCTCCGTGCGGCAGTTGAAACAGGCCGGCATCAACGTCATTAAAGCCGTGCTCGCCGCTACGCCGGGCGGCCCTGAGGAACACACGCTGACAGTGGTCGTCGATGAAGCGAAAAAAGCGGGATTGCCGGTATACACGCATGCCGTGTCCGTCGACGACACGCTTGCTGCGGTGCGCGCTCGCACGACAGTGCTGGTACATACGCCGCATATCGGCCAGCTTACGCAGGAGCAGGCCCGTACGATCGCGAGCGCGGGCATTCCGATGATGTCGACGCTCGGCGTGTTCCTGCCGGCGTTCGCAGCCGACAACCAACGGATTCGCGCCAGAAGCGGTCTCGACAATATCGCGCGCTTCCGCGACCTCGATCCG
>QHXA01000332.1:2140-6826 GCA_003222755.1 Acidobacteriota bacterium | reverse complement strand
CGGCTTGGGTTTAGGCAAGTACGAGGTGAAGGCGGAACTGCCGGGATTCCGAACCGCGACGCGGAAGGGGATTCAACTCACCGTGGCCGCTGAGGAGGTCGTGAACCTCACGCTTAGCGTTGGGGCTGTCACCGAGCAAGTGCAAGTCACCGGCGAGCCGCCTTTGGTGGAAACCACTAGCGCCACGCTCTCCGGACTGGTGGACGATAAAAAGATCCGCGATCTACCGCTAAACGGGCGGAGCTTCGATCAACTGGCCTTCCTGCAGCCGGGAGTGACCCCTTATTTCCGCGGCCGTCGTGAAACCGACCAGGGCGAAGGCACCAAGTTCAGCGTGAGCGGCAGCCGCGTGGACTCCAACAGCTTTCTTCTGGACGGGACCAATATCAACGATCAGTCCAACAACACTCCGGGCAGCGCCTCGGGCAACCTGCTTGGCGTCGAAATGTTGCGAGAGTTTCGCGTGCTGACCGGCGCCTACAGCGCGGAGTATGGCCGGTACTCTGGCGGAATCATCACCGCCGTCAGCAAATCGGGTGGCAACAAATTGCACGGCAACGTCTATGAGTTCCTCCGCAACGACAATCTCGATGCGAGAAACTTTTTTGATCGGAAGAGCAAACCGGACGACCCGCGGCTGCCTGAATTCAAGCGCAATCAGTTCGGGGCCACCATCGGGGGACCGATTGTTCGCGACCGGACTTTCTTCTTCGGCGGCTACGAAGGGCTTCGCCAACGAAAGGGGGAATCCAGGGTCGCCGTCGTCCCCAATGCCAATGCCCATCAAGGGATTCTGCCTTGCCCGCGGACGAGGCCGGCTGCAGGCTTCACCGGCTCTCAGGCTCCTTGCAACAGTGCGGGTACATCGACATATACGGCGAACATTAATCCAGCCGTCAAGCCGTTCCTGGATCTCTATCCGTTACCCAACGGCGCTGATTTTGGAGACGGTACCGCCCAGCTTTTCAGCAATCCCAAGCGACCGGTGGATGAAGACTATACGACGGGCCGAGTGGACCACAACTTTTCCAATGCCGACTCCTTCTTTGTACGATACACCTTTGACCGGGCCGTCCAGGCCAGTCCGACTCAGTATCCGAATGTTGCTGTGGACGCCCAAACGAAGAACCAATACGTCACCCTGTCGGAAACGAGGATTTTCTCGCCGCGGGTTCTCAATACCGCTCGCCTCGGTTTTAACCGCTCCTATAGCAATCAATTCAATCGGCCCCTGTTTGACGTGAAGCCCGAGCTGTTGTTCGTTCCGGGTCAGCAACTAGGTCTGATTACTTTTCGCGGGATCGGGATCACCGAGTTCGGCGGAGGCCAAGGCTATCCGCGACGCTTCGGACATAACGTCTGGCAAGTAACCGACGACCTGACGGTCTCTCGGGGAAGCCATTCGCTGAAAATGGGGATGCTCTTTGAGCGAACCCAGAGCAACTCCACGTTGTCCCGCGTCTATGGCGGGCAATTTTACTTCGACACTTTGGACGATTTCTTCGCCGCACGAGCCGCTCAGTTTCAGGATGACATCCCCGGAAGCGATAGCGTTCGAGGCTGGCGCCAGAGCTTGTTCGGATTTTATCTTCAGGATGACTTCCAGGCTCGCTCCAATCTCACGTTGAACCTTGGATTGCGCTACGAGTTCACGACGGTTCCAAAGGAAGTCAATGGAAAGCTCGCGAACTTCCGGAATCCGCTGACCGACAAGGCGCCGACCATTGGAGATCCGTGGTTCCAAGGTTCCTACAAAGATTTTGGGCCGCGCGTGGGCTTCTCCTGGGACCCTTGGTCGAATGGGAAGACAGCGATCCGGGGCGGATTCGGGATGTACTTTGATCACCTGGTGGCGCAGCCCCTCAACCGCGCCCTGAGCCGCGTCCCTCCCTTCATCGTGACAACCAATGTTCTTGGGGCCGCAGCTACCTTTCCCCGGCTGGATCCGAGCCTTATGAAGGCGCCACCTCTGACCGAAGTCATCAGTTACGGGTTGCAGTACAACATGAAAGATCCTACCAAGATCGGTTACAACCTCAGCATCCAGAGGCAGGTCGCATCGCAAACCGCGGTCACCGTAGCTTATGCCGGTTCCCATTCCTATCACCAATTGAACGGCAACAACGGGAATAACGCTTTGCCTTCGGAAATCCGGAACGGGCGGAAATACTTCGCTCCCAACTCACCGCGCCGGAATCCCAACATCGGGCAGATCCAGTTCTGGGTTACCCCCGAGGGCAGTTCTCAGTATCACTCGCTGCAAGTCGGCCTCAACCGGCGCTTCGCCAGCGGACTCCAGTTGCAGGGCTCATACACCTATGCCAAGAACACCAACAACGCGGACGGCGTATTCGGCAGGTATCTCGATATAAGCTCAACAGTGCCACAAGACCCGGACGATTGGAGGTCCGACTGGGGACTGGCGGGCATTGATATCCGCAACTACTTCTCCTTCAACTACACCTATGATCTTCCCTTCGCGCGAAATCGAACTGGAGCCGCGGGGAAATTCCTTGGCGGGTGGCAGATGAATGGAATCCTCACGCTTGCCGACGGCACGCCGGTTACCATCACGACGGGGTTTAATCGTTCGCGCAACGGAGCCACTGGACAACAAATCAGCGATCGGCCGGATTTGCTTCCAGGCTTCAGCAACAATCCGGTGAAAGGCGTCTCCAAGGGCTGCCCAGGTGTTCCCGCCGACGCGAAGTTGGGAACTCCCGACATGTACTTCGATCCGTGCGCCTTTGCTCTTCCGGAAGCCGGATTTTATGGCAACCTGGGGCGCAATACCGTCATCGGCCCTGGCCTGGCGAATTTCGATTTTGCGCTCGTGAAAAACATCTCGTTCCTGGAAGCCAAGAGCGTCCAGTTTCGTGCCGAGGCGTTCAACGTGTTCAACCATCCGAATTTTGCACGGCCCGGAGCTCTTACGGAACCTATCCGGCTCTTTAATCCTTCGGGTGAGCGGGTCGCTTCTGCCGCCACGATTCGAAACACTCTCACCGATTCGCGCCAGATCCAGTTCGGCCTGAAGTTTACATTCTGATCTTTCCCCTCCTCAGCCTGTCTCAGCTGAGGAGGGGAATTTAATTTCTCAGAATGCTCAGAAAATCTCCGGTACCGAAAACACGAGAACGCCCTGGTTGCGCATGTCCGAGATGATCACTTCCTTATTTTTCGGGTTCAGGACCACTCCAAACGGTTTCTTCAGTTTGGTGCGATCACCTGCGGGAAGTTTCCACTTTGGAGGAACATCACCGTTATCGTCATAGGTCCAGATGCCTAAAAAGGCGCCTTGCGGCTCCATGTCATCGATAATCCCCGGCATGGCCGCTACGATCAGCTTTCGCTGCGGATAGAGTTGCATCTGGTTAATGCGGATGATCCCCGATTTCGGTCCACGGATGACGCCTCGAGGTTTTATGTTCCCATTATCCGTGCGATTAAATATCAGAATCGCACCCTTCTCTTTCGTTTCCTCCGACACGCTGGGTTCATCCGATCCGAAATTGCTATTCAACCCTATGACCAGGATGTCGTTGATTGGATCCACGGCAATCCCGTATGGGCGCTTCAACTGGGTGTCCGGCCCCCTTATGACTCGAATGGGAGCGACGTCACCGTTGGCTTCCCTTGGATAGACGGTAACAGTGTTGCCTGTGTACGTGAAAATCTCGTTATGAACCGGGTCCACATCTAACCGGCTGCCGATCGCTCCAGTCTTGGGACCCTGGATGATTCGAATAGGGCCTTCCTGTCCATCGGCTCCTCCGCGGAACGTCAGGATTGCCTGGGCATAGGGGACGGGAACGACAATTTCATCATGCACTGCATCGTAGCGGACGTCATGCATGGTTCGGGACAGTTTGCTGGCTTGACCATATAGCGCTCGAACTGGAGGTTGTGCTCCGTTCGCCAACCTGGCGAATATCGCAATCTGCGGATGAGCCACTCAGTTCGGCACAAGAATCTGCTCGCGTTTGGTGTCGTAGCCGACGGCTCCTGGATTGCCGATCATGAGGCCCACTGCTCCCTCGGGTCCTCCTCGAATCGTTCGCGTCGGGACGACATCCCCGTTAGCCGTCACCGAGAAAACTGTGATCGAAGGCGTTCCCATATTCGCAACGTACAGTTCGCCCAATTTCCCGTCCAGCGCGATTCCCGGCGGACTTTTGATTCCAGTTTTGGGACCCTTGATAATGCGGAGCGGAGCCGAATCTCCCTCGTCGGTCGCGCGAAAAACCAGGATTGAATTGTCGGCATCGTTGGCCACAAACAATTCCTGCCGCTCTTCGTGAAACGCCATGTGGGCCGGCCAATTCATCAATGTCTTCGGTCCTTCAATGACGCGCAGCGGTTTGACATTGCCCGAAGCCTCCATTGGATACACGGTAATCGACGGCGGCTCAAACTTTCCAAAACGTCCCGCCCTGCCTGCGGCCTTGAAGTCCACGTTGCCAAAATTGCTAACGAAGATGAGCTTGTTCTTCAAGTCCAGCGCAATTCCGTGCGGGTCCTCCAGTTGTGTGTCATTGCCTTCGATGGTCCGCACGGGTTTCTCTCCCCCAGACGCCTGCTTACGATAAACGACGATCTTGTTGTCGCTCTGGATCGTCATATAAAGCAGTTGCTTTTCCTCATCCGCCGCCATCTGGAAAGGGTGGCCAGGAATATTCAGCGCAC
>QHXA01000332.1:0-1965 GCA_003222755.1 Acidobacteriota bacterium | reverse complement strand
GAGCTCGAGGAGGAGTGCTTTCCCGGCGGTCGTACTCCATGATGCGTAACATATTTTCATCCGAGACCACAAGCATGTTGCTGTCGGAGTCGACGGCGACGGCACTGAAACTAGGATTCGGATCTTTGATGAAACGCAGCGGCGGCCGCTCGATAACGACAGGCCTTCGATCCACCTGGCCCTGTGCGAAAATCCCTTGAGCCAGCCACACGAAAAACGCCGCTAACGCCAACTGAAAAGCTTTACGCATTGGCGAGCCTCCTCGAAATGCCCTCAGAAAATCTCCGGTACTGAAAACGTCAAGACACTGTTCAGGCGCATATCGGAAATGATTATTTCCTTGTTCTTCGGGTTCAACACCACTCCGAATGGTTTTTTGAGCGTGGTTTTCGGACCGATCGGAATCTTCCACTTTGGAGGGATGTCTCCGTTATCGTCATATGTCCAGATTCCCAGAAAGGCGTTGGGCGGTTCCATCAGATCCACAAGCCCGGGCATCGTCGCCACAATTAATTTCTTTGGAGGATAGACCGCCATTTGATTGATTCGAATAATGCCCGATTTGGGACCACGGATCACAGCCCGCGGTTTCACGTTGCCATTATCGGTGCGATTGAAAACTAAGATCGCTCCATTCGGATCATTTCCTTGTTTGTTGAAACCGGCTACCAGGATGTTGTTGACTGGATCGACAGCGAGCGACTCGGCTCGCGTAAGCTGTGTGTCCGGTCCCTCAATAATGCGAATGGGCGCGACGTCGCCGTTTGCTTCGCGGGGATAGACTCTGATCCTATTGCCATCCGGCACGAAGATTTCATTGTGAATGGGATCCACATCCAACCGGTTGCCTCCGATCTTTGCATGAGGTCCCTGAATGATTCGAACTGGACTCTCCTGTCCACTGGTTCCTCCGCGAAACGTCAGGATCGCGTCTGCAAACGGGTTCACAACAAGAAATTCATCGTGCACCTCGTCGTAACGAATATCGTGCATGGTTCGGGACAATTTGCTGGCTTGGCCATATACGGTTCGGGCTGGGGCCTGGCCGCCATTCGCCAACCTGGCGAACGCCGCGATTTGCGGATGGGCCACTCAGTTCGGGACCAGGATTTGGTCCCGCTTCGTGTCATATCCGACCGCTCCGGGATTCCCGATATTGAGCGCTACCTGGTTGGCGGGTCCTGCCCGGATTATTCGAGACGGTTTGACATCGCCGTTGGCTGTGACGGGGAAAAATAGCACGGCGTGTGTTCCCATGCTGGCCACGGAGATCTCTGCATTCTTGACGTCCAGCGCAATGCCAGGAGGGTTCTTAATGCCGGTATTAGGACCTTTAATCATCCGGATTGGGGCGACATCCCCTTTGTCGCCGGTGCGAAATACCAGGATCGAATCATCGGCATCATTAGCCACGAATAGTTCCTGACGTGCTTCGTGCAATACAATCTGCGAAGGCCAGTTGAGCATTGTTTGCGGACCTTCGATGATCCAAAGAGGTTTCACATTTCCAGAAGCATCGAGCGGATACACCGTAATCGACGGAGGCTCGAATTTGCCGTAGGTCTCAGCGGCTCGCCTTCCTCCGCGTGATCCCGGCGGGCTCACCTGAGCATTGCCAAAATTGCTCACAAAGATGAGCTTGTTTTTAATGTCCAGGGCAATTCCATGCGGGTCCTCCAGTTGTGTGTCGCTCCCCGCAATTGTGCGAAGCGGCTTCTCATCACCGGATGCTTGCTTGCGGTATACGACCACAGAGTTCTGGTGCTGGACCGTCATAAACATTTCCTGCTTTTCCTCATCGACCGCGATTCCAAAGGTTCCGTGCGGAGCTGCAAGGTATCGCGATGGCGTCGCATTCCCGCGAGCATCTCGCGGAAATACAGGCAGCCAGTTCTGCGTGTCATTGTTGAGGACATACACTTCTTTGGTCACCGGATCGATGTAGACGCCGCACATCATTTCGGC
>QHXA01000331.1 GCA_003222755.1 Acidobacteriota bacterium | reverse complement strand
GGCCTGGAGATCGCCGCCCGGCTGCTCAAGCTATATCCCAAAGATTTCGCCGCCGATCAATTCAATCGGTTGTTAGTCAATCAAAGGATCTATGCGGCTTTCCGGCAAGGTGCCGATGGACGTGCGCTGCGCCAAATCTGGCAGGACGACCTTATAGCCTTTCGCGCACTTCGCAGCCGGTATTTGCTGTATTAGAAGACGGCAGTCATAGGAGCTGTGAAAAAAATGTCCGAATGTTTCGAACGGGCGTATTCCCCTCCTTGCATCACTGCATCACTGCAAGGAGGGGTGGCCGAGCGATCAATAAAATGTCGCGAAGCCTCCGCTGATCGCCGCGAAGCGCAAGCGCGCCACCGCAGCCTCAAGAGAGGCCGGGGTGTTTTCCGATGGAACTCAAAAGGAAACCACCCCGGCTGCGTCGGCTTCGCGAAATTTTTTTGATGACCAGCCACCCCTCCTTGCGGTGATGCGGTGATGCAAGGAGGGGAATAACGCCTGATTCCAGTTTTTTCACAGCTCTATAGACCGCCCCCACGGTTCGGATCCGCTGATTTCAGAACATCAGCTTGAGCGCGAATTGAATGATCCGGCCGGACTCTCCAGTCTGAATCACAGTTTGCGTACTCGGTGGTGCGACCGTTGCGCAGCAGGATTGTCCGAATACCGTGCTCAGGATACTTGGCGAGCCGACGCTGGCCGAAACGGGATGATCGAAGTTGGCATGATTGAAAGCGTTGAAGCCTTCGGCGCGGAACTGCATTTTCAGATCTTCCGTGAGTTGGAAATACTTTGTCACTCCCAAGTCTACGTTCCAATATCCCGGACCCTTGAAGATGTTGCGGCCGGCACCGTCTTCTCCCGGCAGAGGTACTTTGAAGCCTGGAGTGGAGCGATTGGTTGGATCGGTGACGAGCGACGGCGAGAGCACATAGGGGCCAACCCCTGGTCCGGCTTGAAGCTCGGTCGAGGGCATCGGTCCGATCAGATCCGCTCGCGACTGGTGCGAGAAGTTGCTCGTGAAGACGCCGCTGCGGACGCTAAACGGTTCGCCCGTCATGCGGGTGAATAAACCATTGATGTTCCAACCGCCGATCAAATGGTTGAGCACGCGATTCACATTCGCACCGATCGGTTTGCCTTTACCGAACGGGAATTCGTAGACGCTTTGCGCAGTCAACACGTGGCGTCTGTCAACGTCGGACAGGCCGCGCTCGAGACGCCAGTTGCGTGTGTCCGCTGGAGTGCGCGAGTTGGTCGTGCTCAACCCGCCGCCCGAAGACGCTCCGACCGGATCGACCGACTGGTCGTCGATTGACTTGGACAACGTATATGCGACGCCGAATAGCAAACCTGCTTCGAAGCGCTTGCGCACCGTGACCTGCATCCCGTGATAGTAAGAGTCGCCGCCCGAGTCGATGTAAGTGATACCGGCAAACTGCTGGTTGGGACGCAACTTCAAACCCAAGAAATTCTGTTCGATCCGGCCTGCAAAATTACCTGCGCCATTTTGAGAAATGTCCGTGCGCGTCGTCGCGGAATTGACAAACGCTGCAGTCACTGCGCCGGACTGGACAATCGGCACAGCCTGTCCGCCCGCGCAGCCCGTGCCATCGGGCGCACAACCATTCGCAACATTTGCTTGCATGATGCGGAAGGAGGGCAGTATCCCGTCCGCATTGATTTGGTTGATGTCATAGGCGCGCAGTAAGCGGATGCCCCGCTTGCCGATGTAGCCGATTTCTGTTACCAGACCGCCCGGCAACTCGCGTTGAATCGTGAGGTCCCATTGGTGAACGGTTTGCAGTTTGAGATTCTGATCGAACACCGTCAGGGTGGGCGCATTCGATTGCAATTGAATGGGAGGCGTGAGCTGTGCGGCCGGCTGAGTCGTGGGCGCCGGCAGCGCGTTGGGAAAACCCTGATTGATGCGGACGTCCGGTACTGGCGAGCAACCTGGCGTTGTCGCGCCGCCGGCAACCGAGGAACAACTGAATACAAGACCTGGAACTTTGCCGGCGACTGCCGTTACCTGGAACGAAGATATCGGATCGAAAGCGATTCCCCATCCGCTGCGGATTACAGTTTTGGTGTTACCACGGGGACTCCATGCGAGACCAACGCGAGGTCCGATGGCTCCCAGATTGTTGTTCTGAAACCATCGATCGGACTTCTTGAAACTCACCAGGCCGGAGTTGCCCACAATCGGACCGTCCGGAACGTATACGCGGCCGCCCGACTCCGTCGGCGCAAGGTTGATTTCCCAGCGCGCACCGTAAGTCACCGTGAAATTGTTCCTGAGCTTCCATTCGTCCTGCAGGAAAAAGTTGTACTGCTTCAGCCGGTGTCCTTCATTCCACAGCGTCACTTTGTTTCCCGATAGAAACGGCAGAAAGCCGTTGTGACTGATGTCGCCGAGAAAGTTCTGAGACAAGCGCGCCGGGATTCCCATCACGTCGTTGATTGTGCCGAGCAGTGTCGTGTTGTCGGTGGAGTTCAGGCCGGACACAGTCGAAGAAGCGAGCGCGGGCGTCGCAAAATCTGATGGCGGGCGTACGGTAGCGCTAAACGTCAAGGTCGGCGTGACATTAATACCGCCAGGCTGTCCGCGCTGATCGTTGTGACGATACATGCGTATGTTCGCGCCGGCCCGGATGGCATGCGAACCGCGAACGAACGTGATGTTGTCGATGATCTGCGGCGTTGTCACAGCGCGAAACGTGCGCGGAGTGTTGATGTACGGAAGCGTGATCGAAGGAGTGAAATTGAAAGTGTATGGAGGCACGTTGGGAAATGCCGGATTGGCTTCGCCCTGGGTGAAAAGAAAGATGAAACGCGAAACCCCGAGCGTCATTTCATTGATGACGTTCGAACTCAGCACGCTGCGGTAGCTGAACGCAAAATTGCGGGTTGTCCGATAAACCTCGCCTAGCGGCGGAAAGCCTGGAAAGACCTGCGGGCGGCTATTCAATGGATCGCCTTTCAAGGTGTTGTAGTCCCCCCACAATGCACGGAAGAACACCGAGTTGCTGATGTTGATCTGGTGATCGCCGCGAGCGATGAAGTTGGGCCCCCGGAAGTTTGTGGGCGGGTTCCAGGAGTAGGACGCGATGTTCAGGCCGTCGCCCACCTGGTAATTGTTCGGTTTTGGGTAACTCGCAAAAAGCTTCGCAATTGCAGGATCGACGCCGATACGATTGGGATCGTTCGCAGCGAAGTTGTAACTTGCGATGCAATTGACGTCCGCGGCAGACGTACAGTTGCGCACACCCGGCCGCAGCTCGCCTGTATTTGGATCAACCAACGACGTGGAATTGCGCGTGATGGTCGCGCCATTGAGAACGAATGGATTTCGAGGATCCGCTACAAAATACCGGAAAATCCCGGACAACGCCGAGGCAGTATAAAGTCGCGGCGCGCCGAAGGTCTGGTCAATCGGCTGCGTCGTGTTGATCTTCTGGTCGGCGTAGCTGAAAAAGAAAAACGTCTTGTTGCGCTGTATCGGTCCACCTAGTTCCCCGCCGAATTGATTCATCTTGATGTCCGGCTTGCGTGTGCCTTGAGCGTTGGCAAAGAATTCGTTTGCGTTGAGCGCAGTGTTCCGCAAAAACCAGAATGCCGTTCCATGGAAGCCGTTCGAACCGGAACGTGTGGCTACGGAAATAGAGGCTCCGCTGTTCCGCCCTTCCTCCGGTGTCTGGTTACTGGTCGTGACCTTATATTCTTGAATGTTGTCGGGTGTCAGCCGATATAAGTTGGCTGTGGGGTTGGGCACGCTCGACTCGTTCGCTTCAATGCCGTCAATTGTGACGTTGTAGGCGCGATCGCGGGAACCGTTCACATGGAGACCGGACCCGGCCCCTCCCTGGGAACGCTGCACCACACCCGGCTCGAGTGTGATCAACGTCAGCGGATTGCGTCCGTTGAGCGGGAGTTCCGTCGCTGCTTTCGAGGTCACCACGTTGCCAATTGTCGCGTTTGTGGTCTGCAGAGTCGCGACCTCGGCCTCAACGCTGACAATCTCGGTGATCTGGCCGATTTCGAGAGTGACATCCACTGAAAGCGGCGTATTCACCACCAAGGTATTTTTCGTCAATTTCGTTGTTTTGAAACCGGTAGCTTCCACTGTCACAGTGTAAGAACCAACAGGGAGCGCCGGGAAATTGTAAAGACCGGCATTCGTCGTGGACTGTTTGTACGTAACACCGGTTGCCTCATTAGTCAGCGTGACGCTTGCGTTCGGAACCACAGCGCCACTGGAATCGCGAACCGTTCCCGAAATTTCCGACGTCGACGTTTGGGCCATGGCCAGACTCGTGAGTAAAAGCAGACACACAAACGTGGGGTGCGCTTTTGAAAACACGCGTACCATATGAACTCCTTTCGAGAGACTGTAGTTCATCGCGCACATCGCCCGCGAAATTTGCCGCTAATGTTCCAGGAAGCTACACGCCCACGGATCATTGTCAAACTGCGGGTCGCGTGCCAGTGTTGGTCAAACGCTTGTGAGTATTCGCCTTTGCCCCGCACTCCGTCAAGGTTTGTACCCAGCTCTAAAGTCCGGGGCGATCGAACCTGTCGCCTCCGCTCCAAATCCGATAACCGTTCAAAAAATT
>QHXA01000085.1:17410-19280 GCA_003222755.1 Acidobacteriota bacterium | reverse complement strand
CTTGCTCCAGCCTCTTCCGCTGCTCGATGCTTTTGATCATTTCCACCCGTTCCAGAACATTTCCCGCTTCGACACCGAGCCGGTTCAGGATTCGCTGGTCCAATCCCGACAGCGAATGCATCTTTTTCGTGCTGTCCAGGTACAGGATGCCGAGAATCGATGGCGTGTCCGCCTGAGACGGTATTCCCATCAACGGCATACATGCTACGGCGCGCAAATTCATTGCAACAATGCTGGCTTGCTCTTTGTACCGGTTATCCAGTCCCTCAACCATGAAGACAGGAGCGCCTTTCTGGACCACATCCCCGACGACCGTGTGGCTGGTTTTGAAATGGGAGAGAGACAGATTTCGTCCCTGACCATCCATACCGGCGGCGTAGCCGAAATTCTCACCTTCCCGCACCAAAATGAATCCACGTTCGGCGCCGCTGATTTTCAGTGACGATTCCAGGATCTTTTGGAACGCTGCATCGGGCGTAAAAAATTGTTCCCACTGGTATTGGAAATCGAGAATGCAGGAAATTTTTTCAAGATCGGAAGAGCCGGAAGGCAGCACGACGCCCAAATCCATCATGGAGCGTTCGAAGATTTGTGTCGTGTCCGATTTCGTTTTCAGCGGCTTTGGTTCCCCAATGAAATAGTGGAGATCAATGCGATCCTTTCCGAGTGAAATCTTGTCGCCATGTTGCAGAACATAGCGCTCCACTCGCGATTCGTTGACGAACGTACCGTGCGTACTTCCGAGGTCTTGAAGCAGATACCCTTCAGCCGTTTTGACAAGTTTCGCGTGGTGCCGCGACACATGCTGATTGTTCAACACAACGTGAGCATCGCCCTTGCGGCCTATCAGAATTTCAGAGGCTACGAGCGGGAGGATATTCTCTTGTCCGTCGGGTCCTAACCAATACAGTTGCGGAGTCGACATGGGCTTTACCGTGGCCTGCTCGGGGAGATACTAGTACAATTTCAAGAACTTATTAATGGGATTTCTCTATGCCATCGATTAGGACAGTCTTTGTTCTAGTTGCTATCACAGTCCTCCTCACGATCCCAAAGGCAGCTGTTCCTGGCGCCGAGATTCCGGAAGATCGCGGGGCCATGGGACTCTCTCAGGCCTTGCAACGCCTCGACGTTGTCGGAAGCGTGCTGCATACTGGCGCCCATCCCGACGACGAAAATAGCGCGCTTTTGGCGTGGCTTGCGAGGGGGCAAGGCGTCCGTACCGCCTATCTATCCGCGACGCGAGGCGAAGGCGGCGTCAATCTTGTCGGCAGTGAGTTGTTCGAGGCTCTCGGCGTGATTCGAACCGAAGAGCTGTATGGGGCCCGCAGGCTTGATCATGCGCAGCAGTTCTTCACTCCAAAGTACGAATTCGGATTCTCAAAGAGCGCCGACGACACATTCACGAAATGACCGCATGACCAGGTGCTCGGAGATTTCGTACGCGTCATTCGCTATTTTCGGCCGGAAATCATCATTTCGCGGTTCACAGGCACACCACGCGATGGGCATGGCCATCACCAGGTCGCTGGGATCATCACACAGGAAGCTTTCAAGGCGGCGGCGGATCCTGCGCGGTTTCCCGAATATGGAAAGCCGTGGCAGGCGAAAAAACTGTATCTGAACGGGATGGGTAATGAGCAAAACGGCCAGGCAGCTCCGGCACAACCTCCACCATCTGGACCAACTGCACCATCTGCAGGTCTAACCATCAACGTCGGAGAATTCGACCCGGATTTGGGACGTTCTTATAGCCAGATCGCGTCGGAAGGTCGCAGCCTGCATCGCTCGCAAGCACAGGGCAGCGCGCAAGACGCCGGTCCTCGCCAGACACGGCTTCAACTCGTTCAGAAGACGGTTAATGCCGCGG
>QHXA01000085.1:16724-17337 GCA_003222755.1 Acidobacteriota bacterium | reverse complement strand
TGGCGCCCAGTCTTGCCGATCTCGAGCAGCGAATCACCTCTATCCGGCAAAAAGTGAATCTGCTGCGGCCCCAAGACATTGTTCCAGATCTGGCGTCGGCGCTGACGTCGTTGCAAAACATAAAAGCAAAGACGTCCAGCGAGCACGTCCAGTTCTTGCTTCAACAAAAGGAGGACGACTTCCACGAAGCGCTTCGACTAGCAGCGGGATTGGTTTTCGATGTCCTCGTTTCAGACGACACAGTCGTGCGTGGCCAGGAATTCAATTTCACGATCAGTGTGACTAACGGAGGCCCATATAGTTTTGCACGGCTTCAAGCTGTCACCGACCTGCCGCCAGGCTGGAATATGACTCCCGATGGTTCGAGTGGCTCTCTACAACCGGGACAACGGTTGGATCAAAAGTACAAGGTAAAAGTCCCGCTCGATACGGATTTCACGCAACCATACTGGCTCCGGCAGCCGCGGCAAGCGGACCGGTTCGTTTGGCCTAATGTCCCGGCCGGAGCATTGCCGGCGGACGAGGTCTTGCTCTCGACGGGGGCGGAAGTGGACTTTCAGGGTACGGCGATCGTGATGAAGAAGCGTGCCGAATTCAGGCGCGTCGATCGCAT
>QHXA01000085.1:0-16706 GCA_003222755.1 Acidobacteriota bacterium | reverse complement strand
CTTCGCTGTCCGTGGTGGTTTCTCCGGATATTGCCATCGTTCCTTTGAAAGGCGTCCGGCAGAAGGATTTCACGGTGACAGTCGAGAACCAGAATCCCGGAGCAGTGAATGGCGAAGTCCGGCTGGTATTGCCCGCCGGATGGAGTGTTGCGCCTTCATCGCGTCCTCTGAGCTTCACGCAACAAGGCGAGAAAGCAGCGCTGCAATTTACCGTTTCTGTAGCGGCCGCGGCTGGCGATTACGTCGTCCAAGCCGTAGCAAAGTCGGGAGATCAGGAATTCAAGAGCGGGTATACGACCATCGCATATCCGCATATCGAGACCCGATACGTTTACTCGCCGGCCCAATCCACAGTCGAAGTTCTGGATGTCGCGACCACGATCTCGTCGGCTGGGTATGTCGAAGGAACCGGCGACGCAATACCGGACGGGCTACGGCAACTCGGAATCAATGTGACGATGCTTTCCCCGAAGGACATTGCGACTGCAGACCTTTCTAAGTTTCCCGTCATCGTACTGGGTGTGCGTGCTTATGCCGTGCGTGACGATCTCCGGGCGTATAACAAGCGGCTTCTCGATTACGTTTCCAACGGCGGCACGCTGATCGCGCAGTACAACCGCGCGAATGAGGTGGGTAACATTCAGATTGCGCCGTATCCGATTACTATGGCCAATGTGAATCAGAACAACACGGAACGCGTGACTCACGAAGATGCTCCGGTCAAGATCGTCGATCCCGCAAACCCGATTTTGAACGTTCCGAACAAGATCACTGCCACAGACTTCAATGGCTGGGTCGACGAGCGCGGAACCTTCTTTTTGCGGTCGTGGGATTCCCGATATGCTGCGCCGCTTGAAACTTCCGATCCCGGAGAACCCGGCCGTGCCGGTGGTCTTGTCATTGGAAAGTACGGAAAGGGAACTTACATCTACACGGGCTACTCCTTTTTCCGGCAATTGCCGGCTGGGGTAAAGGGGGCATACCGGCTATTCGCCAATATGGTGAGTGTAGAGAATTAAATCCTCCCGTCTCGGTGGTAAACTTTCTCTCATGAAGTACCGTAGTTTTTTTGTCGGTCTCATCGGCGTCTGTTTTTCTTTGCCGCTGTCAGCGCAGATTTCCCGCGACGCGAAATATGACATCCTTCGCACCGTCATTGCAGATCAGGCGTCAGCGCGAATCGGCCTGCCTTTTGGCACTGATGGTGTTGAGTTGTCGGATGCGGGCGAGATCAATCAGAGCAAGCTGGAAAAGGATCTGAAAAAGAATGGCCAATCCATTGAACCCGGAAGAGTCGTGACTGTTACCGATATCGCGTTTGACGACGACAAGATCGAGATCGAACTGGATGGCGGCGGCAAGAACAAGAAAAACTTTTTAGACCGAATTCAGGTCGGAGTTGGTGTGGGAGATAGAACCGCGCCGGTTGGCCGGGAAGATAAGACGGCAAAAGCCAAGGGGTCCAAGGTCATTGTAAAGTTTGCAAAGAAAGTTCCAGGCGCCCTAACGCCGGATCAGCTGAAAGAAATTCTCAAGCCGCTGTTGGATTTTAATAAGCACAATTTCATGAAAACGGGAATCGATGCGCTTACACCGGAATTCCAAGAAGCCGTGAAAGCCAAAGAAGCCCGGATCGGCATGGATCGCAGCACCGTGATTATGGCCCTGGGCCGCCCCGACAATAAATTCCGCGAGACGAAGAACGGCGTCTACACCGAGCAGTGGCTATACAACCAGCGCGGTTTGCGCGCGCTGTTCATCACGTTCGAGGATAACGTCGTCGTCGAAATCAAGCAGTATTAGTGAAAAGACTGGTCATTGAATACTGGACTCCGCTCATTCTTTGGCTCGTCGTCATTTTCTATTTTTCAACGGATTCCTTCGCTGCGGGCGAGACGTCCCGTATCATCGTGCCCTTGCTGAGGTTCTTTTTCCCTTCGTTGGCGCCTCAGGAACTCGATTTCTGGCATGGAGTCATTCGGAAATTCGGTCACATCTCGGAATATTTCGTTCTCGCCGTTTTTACCTATCGAAGTCTGAAACAGGAACCGGTCAATATCACGCAAGCCAAACTGCGCACGCTATCGTTTGTAGTACTGGCCGCAAGCTTCGACGAACTCCACCAGCGGTTCACGTTTTTCCGAACCGCGTCGCCCATTGATGTAGGCTACGATTGCCTTGGAGCGGTTTCGGCGCTCTGGCTTATTACGGCATATGAAACCTGGCGTTTACGTACATATCCCGTTCTGTGAGCAACGCTGTTACTACTGCGCATTCACAGTGGCTGTAGCGCCCCAGCGGGCTTACGAGCCGTACGTGCGGCGCCTTCTCCATGAGATTGAGCTTTCTGAATTTCGCCAGGAGCCGGAGACGATATTCTTCGGTGGCGGTACGCCTTCCATCATCAATGGCGAGTTGATTGAAAACATCATTGCGGCCTTTCCGAGAGGCGCCGCCGAAATCAGCATTGAGGTAAATCCCGGCACTCTCGATGACGAAAAGATCGAGCGGTATTCCAGTGCGGGTGTAAATCGGATTAGTCTCGGCGCACAGTCTTTTCATGATGAAGACCTGAAGAACGCGGGCCGGTTGCACAACGCCGTCGACGTATTGCACGATATTGATCGGCTGCGTCAGCGTGGGTTCCGCAACATCAGTATCGATCTGATCGCTGGATTGCCAAACCAACGGCGGGAGGTTTGGAACAAGAATTTGGATTATATCGAGAGGCTTCTTCCCGAACACATCTCTATATACATGCTCGACGTTGAAGAGCGTAGCGCGTGGGGTCAGCATCGCAATGACGTTCCGGGCGATGATGTCTTTGCGACGTTTTACATGGATGCGGCCGAGCGGCTGGCGAAAGCAGGCTATATACATTATGAAATTTCCAACTGGGCTCGACCCGGCTTCGAGTGCCGGCATAACCTGAAATACTGGACCGGCGTGCCATACCGTGGATTTGGCGTCAGTGCGCACTCGTTCTCCGGATCACACAGGTACTGGAACACCACTTCGCTGGCGGAGTACGCGCGCATGCTCGACGCGGGGAAGCTTCCCATATCGGGTCAAGAACAACTGACGCGCGAAATGCGACTTGAAGAAGCTTTCTTGATCGGGCTTCGCCGTACCTCCGGATTGGATATATGGACCGTTGCCGCGGATCTCGAGATTGAGTACCCGCAGGGATGGTTCGAGCGTGTATGTGAGCTGGAAGATGCCGGCTGGGTCCAATTCGACGGTAAATACGTGAGGCTTACTACTGCCGGATGCCTGCTTGCCAATGGCGTAACTGAGGAATTGCTATGGCCGAATCTGTTATTGACCTGAGAAGCGATACCGTAACCAAGCCATCGCCGGAAATGCGGCGCGCGATGGCTGAAGCCGAAGTGGGCGATGATGTATTCATCGAAGACCCGACGGTCAATCGCCTTCAGGAGCGTGCATCAGACATCTTCCGGCGCGAAGCCGCGCTGTTCGTTCCTTCCGGAACGATGGGCAATTTGACTTGCATTCTCGCGCAGACTCGCCCTGGTCAGGAAGTTATCTGTGAGGAGGCAGGGCATATCTATAACTACGAAATGGCATCCATGTCAGCCGTCGCGGGCGTCCTGCCGCGCCTCGTTAAGGGAGAGGACGGGATTCTGACGTGGGAAACCATTTCGAAAGCCATTCGCCCTAAAATTTACTATCGGCCCCAGACAGCGCTCATCTCGCTAGAGAATACCCACAATATGGCCGGTGGTACGGTATATCCCACAAAGATTGCTCATGAAATTTGCGACAACGCGCATGACGCTGGTATTTCCGTTCATCTGGATGGCGCCCGCATTTTCAATGCAGCGACATATCTGGGCGAAGACGTCGCAGAGATGACGAAGAAATTCGATTCGATCCAGTTTTGCCTGAGCAAAGGCCTCGGTGCTCCGGTCGGGTCCATGATTGTTGGTTCTCGCGATTTTATCGAACGTTGCCGCAGTATCCGAAAAATGCTTGGAGGAGGCATGCGCCAGGCGGGTGTGTTGGCAGCCGCAGGGCTTGTAGCGTTAGATAAAGGGCCAAACCGGCTTCACGTCGATCATGAAAATGCGAAATTTCTCGCAAATCAGCTTGCATCAACTGCAGGCATCAACATAAATGCCGCAAAAGTGCAGACGAACATTGTCATTTTCGATGTCCGCGACTCCGGCTGGTCGTCCGGCGACGTTCTGAAGGCTTTGGAGCAACGGCATGTTCTAGCCGTTCCTGTAGACAATCATAAGATCCGCATGGTGACTCATCTCGACGTCGACCGCAATGATGTTGAGAGAGCGGCGCAAACTGTGAAAGAAGTTTTCCAACGATGAAGAAGATCCGAGTTGGTGTGATCCGTGGTGGCAGGTCCGGCGAACATGAAGTTTCGCTTCGTTCTGCAGAGTCTATTCTGAATGCAATGGATCGAGAGAAGTACGATGTCGTGCCCATCACGATCAGCCACGAAGGCAGATGGGAGCCGTTCACGATTTCGGCCGACCCGAGCACAACACACGCTGTGGACGTTGTTTTTCCGATCGTTCACGGTACGTACGGAGAAGACGGAACAATCCAGGGCCTTTTCGAATTGGCGAATCTGCCTTACGTCGGTGCAGGCGTGCTGGGTTCGGCGATCGGTATGGACAAGGATGTGATGAAGCGGCTCCTTCGAGCGGCCAGCCTGCCGATTGTGGAGTACTGGAGTGTTCGCAAATCCGAACTCGATTCCTTTCTTCAGTCGCAATTGAACAGTCTTCCTTACCCCCTATTCGTGAAGCCGGCGAATCTTGGTTCGTCGGTAGGAATCACGAAAACGCACGCTCCGGAAGAGCTACCCGGCGCGTTGCAAACGGCCGCGGAATATGATCAGAAGATCGTTGTCGAGCGCGGAGTTGATGCGCGCGAGATCGAGGTCAGTGTTCTCGGCAATGACGACCCCATTGCCTCTGTGCCGGGAGAGATCATTCCGTCGCGAGAGTTTTACGATTACGACGCAAAGTATGTCGACGACAATTCACGCCTTTTGGTCCCGGCGCCTCTCAGCGATGCGGCCGTCCAAGAAGCACAGCAGCTCGCAGTCGCTGCATTCAAAGCGTTAGAGTGTTCAGGTATGGCGCGAGTGGATCTGTTCTTAGAACGGCCCAATGGGAAGTTTTACGTAAACGAGATCAACACGCTTCCAGGATTCACATCTATAAGCATGTATCCCAAACTGTGGGATGCTTCGGGAATTCCATACCCGCAGCTGATCGATCGCTTGATAACTCTGGCCATTGAACGACACTCCGAAAAGAGCAAACTCAGAACGAGGTATTAGTGATCGACAAATTCTGAAAAAATAGAACATATGATTCACACAGTCAGCGCAGCTATTTTGCTTCTGGCAATGTTTCTTCAGACGCCGGTCACATCGGCGCAGTCGCGAACTTCGCAGCCGCAACGCGGGCAACGGGCGGCAACGGCGAAGGCACAGCCGCCGATGACGCTTCGACAGGTGATTGAGTCGCTGGTCACGCTGAAGAATTCGAAACGCGTTGAGGATCTGATCTCAAAATCAGGCGTCGACTTTCAAGCCACGCCCGCCGTTCTCCAGATCCTCAAAGATATGGGCGCGAGCGCCAAACTGCTATCCATGATTCCCGCTACTCCTCCACCGCCGTCGGCGCCTTCTCCTGCCCTTGCGGGCCCGCTCACTGTAACTTGTGAGCCCAAGGATTGTTTGGTCGCTGTCGATGAAATGTATAAAGGACCGACTTCCCAGAATCGGATGACGATTACTGGACTCCGTCCTGGAGAATCAACCGTGGAGGTGTTCGCTGATGGATACGAACGCCTGACGCGGCGGGTTCGACTCGAGCAGGGCAAGCCGGTAGATGAGAAATTTTCGCTCAAGCGCAGCGCAGCGCTCCTGCAACAAAGCGCGAGCGCGTCGTTGTTGAAGGCCGTGGCAACTCTTGGAGGCACCGATGGCTTCGGTGAGCTTGCGGATATCGAGGGTTCCGGCACAATGCGGTGGACGAACAGCGCCGGAAATATCGAAGAATGGACGATGACGTTCAATAAACGGATCGGCAAGGACCTGTCGACGACGTTTAAGACGAAGGAAGGGCAGTGCACGGCCTCCATCGTGGGACAAGCCGCGAAGCAAGAGTGTAGAGGCGGATTAAAAAACAGCGGCGAGAAAATCGCGGAGCAGGGAAGTTCACTCTTACTGAGTTATCAATTACAAGATGTTATTCAGGCTCTGTTGAAACGGCCGTTGATCGCTTTGCAAACGGACGAGAATCGGTTGCAAACCGCCGATGGCAAAGATTCTTACGTCTTCGCCATCAGCAATGACGGTTTGCCGTCGGGCCTTGTCTATACGATCGGTGACGGCAACGCGCCGATCCAGGTTCAGTACTCGGATTATCTGAAAATGGCCAACGGGTCGTATCCCGGAAAGATTTCGATAGGCCGCGTCAACAGCATGCCAGTGTGGGTTTTCACGTTCAATACCGTTCGGAGTAAGATCGCCGGCGCCCGTCGATAACGGTCTATCTATCACTTCCTTAGAACACGATGCCGAAACTAAATCGGACGTTATCCATTCGCTGACCATTTAGCGTAAACGGCTCGATTGCTCCAGCGCGCGTCAGCGCATTGATCGACTGGTCGTTCAAAAAGATCGGTGTGTAATCAATCTGGAAAACACGCAATTTGAGGCCATTCGAGATGCGCCAGTCGAGACCACCACCAGCTGCAACTGCGAAATTCGTCGTTCCGGTTGTAAAGGAATTGTTCACGGGATTGCCAAAACCTAAATTCAGTTGAGATGAAGTGTCGAACCGCGTGTTCGCGCCGCCGGCCAGGAATCGAACAAAAGGCTGAAGACGGCTGGAATGGCCGACCGTGAAGGTTGGTCCGCCCAAGAAATAGAAGATATCGGTCTTGACGGAATCCTTTAGGCCAATAAAGCGATTGTTTGAGCGGCTATTTTCGTTGAACGAAAAATTTCCGGTGAGTCCGAAGATACTGGATGGAAATGCACTCACTTCTGTATCAAAACCATGCAGAGTCGTTCGGTTGTTGAAAAAATCAGAACCGAATATTCCCGTTAGATTGTTCCGGTCCGGCAGCCCTTGCGCTTGAAGGTTGGAGTACCCCAAGAACACCTCAGGCTTACGTTCGGATTGTGCAAACAGCGAAATCCCGGGAAGTGTGAAGAGAACCAACAACAGTATGAACTTCTGTCGAAGTCGAACCATAATGCTCACCTCAATGAAATAAAAATTCAAAGACCAATCAGATAGGCGCGGATAACCCTAGACGGTGCTGAGCGGCACCGGACTACAGAACAAGGACACGAGCATTTCAGACGGAAGATTCTTAAAAAGGATTTTTGTCGTGAACCAGACGACAGCGATCGATTACGTGCTCCACTTGAACGTGCCGTCTGTAAAACGCAATACCCTGCATGCTGTCTCGCGTGCGAATTGCTCGTGATGCGTCACGACAATCTGCGTCATGCCCTCGTGATCGAGTTCGCGCATCACACTGAATACTTCGTCCACGAGCTGCGGGTCCAACTGTGAGGTGGGTTCATCGTAGAGCATGACCTCAGGTTGCATCGCCAGGCTGCGCGCTATCGCGACGCGCTGTTGCTGGCCACCGGAAAGTTTCGAAGGATAGACATCCATTTTTTGCGCTAAACCGACGCGTTGCAGAATGTGCTTGCCCATGAGGGAGGCTTCACGTGGATTCATCTTCTTAACCTGGGTTGGCGCGAGCGTTACATTTTCGAGCACTGTCAGATGAGGAAAGAGATTGAAGCTCTGAAACACCATTCCGGTTTTTAACCGCATCTTTTGAAGTATGACCCTCTTGTCACCAGATAGCCTTGCAACTTCGCCTTCCTGCCAGCCGACGCTCAAGTCTCCTATCGAGATTTTGCCGTTATCGAACAGCTCGAGAAAATTGATGCATCGCAGCAGCGTGGATTTCCCACAGCCGGACGGACCCATGATCACAGTCAATCTACCGCGAGGAAATTCAAGCGTGAGATCTTTGAAGAGAGTGTGCGCGCCAAAGGATTTTGTTACCGCTTCGATCTTGACCACCGCTGCGCGCTGGCACTCCTCGTCAGGATTTTCTGCTGGCTTTCTTTTGCGCTGAAACCAATCGCGTAGGGACAAAAGATATTCGCACGCTTCGCGCGCAGGTAATCATCCAGGTAATAACCGCCAATGCGGAAGTGATAATCATCAACTGTGCCGGATAGGGTACCGTCTCCGTGGTACTGCCACGTGCTGGCCCGGCGCTTATCGTTTGCGACGATGATCATGTAAAGATTGCCGGGAATCATGTCGACGAGGTCTTGCGTGCTAAGGTTACCAACTCCCTTTAGATCGCCCCAGCCTGTGTGCGAATGGAAATCACCGATCACCGACAAGTGCGGCAGATTCGCTAAAAACTTTTCCATCCGCCGCGACGCTCGCCCATTTTTCTCAACACTCGTGTGGCGTCGATTCGCCGTCTGGTATGAGATCGCATGTTCGAGAATATAGAGGTTGGGATGATCACGATACCCAAGCAGCAAACCGAAGCACTCTCTTTTATAGACTTCGATTGCCGATATCAGCAGAGCCCAGAACGCATTTGATGAAATATAAACTTCCATTGGCCCACCCGGCTGTTGGGGATTCTAGCCGAAATCGCCGCAAAAAATAAGGGCCGCATCGCTGCGGCCCTTGTCTAATCTCGGTCTTCGCGCCTAGTTTTTCGTTTTTATTTACTTCTTTTTCGTTGCTTTTTTCTTTTTTGCTGGAGCTTTCTTCATCCTTTTTCCCTCCTAATGGGATTTTCGTAATTTTGGCCTCACAACCTATTGAGGCCGCTACTGACGATGACCGCTAGTATTGTGGCGAAACTTTTCCCTGTCAAGAGTAAATTTCGCGTTTTGTGGGATTTAGCTGATTACGGGTATTGATAATACCCTTTGCGATGCAGGGCCTTCAGATTTCGTCCAGTGACCTCTACTGCAATATCGCGAAAAACAGGCCCTGGCCCCACGATTTCGTTGTTGGAAATATAGCCGAGGACGTACTGGTTGCGAGCCTCCTCGGTGACCGTGGAATAGGATTTTTCAATATTTTGTACGGAATTTACGAAGTAAACGTCGCCACCGGTAGCCCTGGCGTAATCGGCAAGCACGGAAACTGTCTTGTATGGGAACGGCTGATCGAGACCAACCGCGTAAACTTGAATGCCTTTCTCCAGCAGAGATTGCGCCGTTTCATCATAGGAGTGGTTGCTGCCATTCGCGGCTCCGTCGGAGATCACCAGAACAATTCTGCGCCGGTTGCGTTCCCGTGTAGCAAGGTCGGATGCCGCTGTAAAGATCGCGTCGTGGAGAACTTTGGTTGGTTTCGGCGGCGCCGTCACGATCACACCCAGTTGTCCCGGCGGTACGACGGGCGCACCGTTGATAACGGGTCCTGGAACGGAGAAGGGACCGCGTGGCAGATTCGCGTCGAGCCTCGTGTCCGGTTTCAGATCGCGCAGCGTGTTCATCGCGGCTTCAATGCGTTCTGGGTTTTGTGAAAAATCGAGCACCTTCGCCACGAACTTGTCGTATCGGTACACAGCGACTTCATCAAACTCGCTGAACGCGCCAGCCAGAGCCGCAAACGTTTTTTGGATTTTCGAAAGAGAACCTGAACTGATCCCGGTATCTACGACTACCGCGGCAGAAAGCGGTACTGGATCAGCAGTGAAGTTTGTGATGGTCTGCCTTCGTCCGTCTTCGATGAGAACGAAATCATTCTGCGTAAGACCTGGGATGAGTTTGTCGCCTGAACCTTTCACGGTCACAGGCACCACAACCAGATCGACCTTTGCCCGGATCTTGTAATCCTGGGCGCTCGCTGCAACTGCGATCAGCAGAAGCACGAGCAGTATGAGTTTACCGAGTGTCCGTGCCTTTCGCCGCATAGTAACCCTTCCTCGCTCTAATGGTGTAACTGGAGTCTCGCGGAATGATTTTTATTTGGCGGAACTTTCCGTCTCGTGCGGTGTTTGTGGAGTTGTAACCAAGACTGTACTGGCTTCGCAGTTCTTGGGCGATCTGATCAAAAATTTTTCGAAAAGTATTTTCGCTGTTCACGACAAATGTTGCGCCACCAGTTTCATTTGAAAATTTTCGCAGCGTTCCAATATCGCCGCCCCCGAATCCGATACGGCCGCGCCTGCCGTAGGGGAAGAAACTGCGTACGCTATTCGAAATGGCATAGATGATCGTGTCGCTTTGATGGGCTGCGACCAAGGCCTCGTTGAATTTCAATCTGCTGGTCGTGTCTTCGCCGTCGCTGATCAAGATAATGGCCTTTCGCCCAGCCTCGCGTCCGAGTTTTTCTTTGCAGGCGAGGTAAACCGCATCGTAGATGGATGTTCCGCCGCCGAGTTCCAGGTCGTCAATCGCACGCTTGAGCAGCCTGATATTGTCAGTGTAGTCCTGGACGAGCGTGACGGATCGATCAAAACCGATAACTAGCGCCAGATCCTTGGGCCGCATGATCGTTTCCAAGAATGCGTTCGCTGTCGTTTTCTCTTCCTCAAAGACCGGCCTTACGCTTGGGCTGGTGTCGATCAGCATCGCCAGAGTTAGCGGCAGTTCGTTCTCGCGCGCGAAGTTTCGGATTTGCTGCCGGCGACCGTCTTCTTCAACGGCGAGATCCTTCGCCGTCAGGCCTGGAACAAAGCGCCCATGCCGGTCAGTCACGGTGAACGGCACATTGACCAGATCTACCGTGACTTTCAACGTATCCTGCTCTTGAATCAGGACACCTGCTGTGACGCCGCAACAGGCGACGATGAGCAGACTCAGAGCCAGAACGGGCTTCATGGGCCCCATGTTATCATGCCCATTTGCGTGACATTTAATTAGACGAATCGGTTGCGGAGGCGTGGGGGGACGGCCGGTAGTAAGGAGGCCGCGAAGCGGTGTACCGAAGCGATCCGGACGGTGGGCCCGACGCTAAGAAGATGCTAAGGCTAACGAATACCCTTACCGGGGAACAGGAACCTTTCGTTCCGCAAGACAAACAAACCGTTCGGATGTATACCTGCGGGCCCACAGTCTACGACTTCGTTCATATTGGCAACCTGCGGACTTATGTCTTTGAGGACATCCTGCGGCGGCATCTGGCGAGTAAATGGACAATTAAGCACGTGATGAACATCACGGACATCGACGATAAAATCATCAAGCGCTCAATCGAAACCGGTAAGGACATCAAATCATATAGTGCGCCGTACTCCGCTGCGTTTTTCGAAGACTGTGAAAAGCTAAAGATCCAAAAACCGGAGATCATCACACCTGCCACAGAACACATTCCGGAAATGATCGATCTCATTAATCGTCTGCTGGAGTCGGGCTATGCGTATCGTGAGGGCGATTCGATTTATTACCGTATCTCGCGATTTCCGAACTATGGGCGGCTATCCAAACTCGATCGAAGGGAATTGAAAATCGGCGCGCGGATCGATGCCGACGAATACGAAAAGGAAGAACCGCGCGACTTCGTGTTGTGGAAAGCGCCGAAAGATCCACGAGAGCCGCGCTGGGAGGCGCCATTTGGCGAAGGCCGTCCCGGGTGGCATCTGGAGTGTTCGGCCATGGCGATGAAGCATCTCGGTGAAACTCTGGACATTCACTGTGGCGGAGTCGACAACATTTTTCCGCATCACGAAAATGAAATCGCCCAAAGCGAAGCCGCAACGGGCCGGCCTTTCGTTCGTTTTTGGATTCATGGAGAACATCTGCTCGTTGAAGGCGAGAAGATGGCGAAATCGAAAGGCAACTTCTTCACGTTGCGCGACCTTCTTGAAAAAGGATACGAGCCGCTGGAAATCCGATATCTGCTCGTGTCGGTGCGATACCGCAAACAATTGAACTTCACGTTTGATGGTCTACGAGAAGCCAGGGCCGCTCTGGACCGGATCAAGGAGTTCCTCTTTCGCCTCACAACGGCGAAGGTCAAGGCCGGCAGCAATCCGAAAGTGGCCTCGGCTCTTTCCAGAGCACGGGAGGAGTTTGAAGCCGCGCTCGACGACGATCTGAATACTTCGGCGGCGCTCGCAGCCGTTTTCGTGCTGATTGGAGAATGCAATATTGTCCTGTCTGCTGGCGAGCTTCAGGAGGATAATCGTGCGGAAATCCTCAAATGGTTCAAAGTAATTGATCAACGGCTGGCCATAATCCCGCCAATGGAACAACTCGTGCAAAGCGATCAAGAGGTCGAGGCGCTGATCGCGCGGCGAAATGAGGCCCGGCGAAATCGGGACTTTGCAACATCCGACCGCATTCGCCAGGAATTACTCGATCGCGGTGTACTCATCGAAGATACGCGGGAGGGCACGAGGTGGCGGCGCAAGTAACTAGCGAGAAACTTCCGAAAATCATCACCGAGTTACCTGGGCCGAAAGCTCGCGAGGTTATCGCCGCGGACCGGGAGTATATCTCTCCTTCCTACACCCGGGCTTATCCTTTGGTCGCAAAGACCGGTCGTGGAGCGATCGTTGAAGACGTCGATGGAAACCGGTTCTTGGATTTCAGCGCCGGCATCGCGGTTTGCTCCACAGGCCACTGTCATCCCGACGTCGTACGCGCAATTCAAAAACAGGCGGAATCGCTCATTCACATGTCAGGGACGGATTTTTATTACGAGGAGATGCCGCAGCTTGCTCGAAAACTCGAGTCGCTAATGCCCGACGGCAAGTCCTGGCGATGTTTCTTCGGAAACTCCGGAGCAGAGGCGATCGAAGCGGCAATGAAGCTCGCGCGCTATGCCACAGGACGATGGCAATTTATCGCGTTCTATTCATCCTTTCACGGCCGCACGATGGGTGCGCTCTCACTGACTTCCTCGAAGGCAGTACAGCGGAAGGGATTTGGACCGCTAGTCCCTGGGGTCACGCACATCCCGTACGGAAACTCCGACTATCTGGAAAATGTGGTTTTTAAGACAACCGTCAACCCGACCGATGTTGCAGCCATCGTTGTTGAAGCAATTCAAGGGGAAGGTGGCTACATCGTTCCGCCTCCAGAATTTCTTCCAGGGCTGGAAACGATTGCGCGAAAGTACGGAATCCTTCTGGTCGCAGATGAAATACAGAGCGGGATGGGACGTACAGGCAAGATGTTCGCCTTTGAGCATTTCGACTTTCATCCTGACATCGTCAGTCTTGCGAAGGGCATCGCCTCGGGCATGCCGTTGGGTGTGACGATGGCACATGCTGATGTCATGACATGGGAGCCCGGAGCGCACGCCTCCACTTTTGGCGGCAATCCTGTGTGCCTGGCGGCGGCGCTCGAAACCGTACGGTTGCTGCAGGAGGAATATGTCGCGAATGCCGCGAACATCGGCGATTTCCTGCGAACTAAACTCGAGCGATTGAGGGAGCGGCATTCCATTGTTACCGATATCCGCGGGCGCGGTTTGATGATCGGAGTCGAAATCGCGACGGCCGTCCTTCGAGATCGCATCATCACGGAGTGTTTCCACCGCGGCCTGCTGGTTTTGGGCGCTGGATCGTCGACGATCCGGCTGTCGCCTCCATTGATCATCAATGAGGAACAGGCAGCCTTCGCGGCCGATACGCTGTCTGAAGCCATTTCTGCGGTTTCACTGTAGGGGCGGTCTTATGACCGCCCACGATCTCGCAATTCGATATTTGGGCGGTCGATTGATATGCCATTTCCTCTTCTTTTTCATCGTTTTCTAACATTTGGCCGCCGTGCCGAAATCGACGCTGTCCATTATCTGCGTTCGATCGGTTATCGAATTGTGAGTTCTGGATATCGCGCAAAAGGCGGTGAAGTCGATGTGATCGGCTGGGAGGGCGATGTTCTCGTATTTGTGGAGGTGAAAGCTCGTCAGAATGCCGATCCGCCGGAGGACGCCGTCGGTTTCAGAAAGCAACAGCGCGTCATCCGTGCCGCGCAAGCCTACATTTCGAAGCATCGTCTTCACGACGTTCCGTACCGCTTCGACGTGCTTGCGGTGACCGTCCCGCCGGGCTCTCAGCCTGAATTCCGCCTTCTCCGTGATGCGTTCAACAGGTATAATTGAACCCTCTACGCGGGACTAACTCAGTGGTAGAGTGCGACCTTGCCAAGGTCGAAGTCGCGGGTTCGAATCCCGTGTCCCGCTCTTTACAATCATGCATGTAGCCCGGACGCGAGTCCGGGCTTTTTCATTTGGGTGCGGATAGGGTGCGGCTTCAGAACCGTTTAGCGGCAGTTTTCGCCGGGCCATTTTGCGGGCGCGGTTCAGCATTTTTTCAAAACGGTGATTTCTTGCTTATTGAGCAGGCTAGATTTGTTTTCCGACGCGCGTCCCATTGAATAGTAGGAATGAACGGAGGAGAAGGCATTGAAAATGAAACGGCCGGTTCTCGAGTCTTCTAGTAACGACCTCATTGTTGGGAGCATTGTCAGCGGGTGAATGGCTCAGCAGCCCCTTGATCGATAAAGAGGTCGGCCAAAGTCAGGCAGACTCGACCTGGTGACGAAACACCATCGGCCCTTGGAAAACCCAAGATGATTAGTACCATTAATATGGTGCGATCAAGAGGATTTACTTCAATGTATCACGCCGGAGCTGCGGCGAACTTCCCCAAGGGGAGACCGGCCTGGAACTGCTTATTAGGAGCCATATGAATGGAACCCATGTGCCTTTTGCGATCCGTGTCGATTCGATCAAGTCGAAATAGCCAGCAGATAACAATAATCACGAGGGCCGTGGCGAACCATTCCACTAGGTATTCAATGCGCCGATTGTCGGGGACGATGCTGTTTTGCGACGGCACGACCACTCACGAACTGCGCTAAACTTTCCGCGAAAGCGGTGTGTCCTGTCCCGTTGAAATGACCGTCGGCCGCATTGTAGAACGCCTGGTTCTTCTTCGCGGCCAAAACATCGTACATGTCCAAGAACGGGAGGCCCAGCTCTTCGCACATTGCGCGAATGATCCGTTGAGCGCGAGTGGGGTCTTCAAGGAAACGCATTAACAACAGATCGTCCGGAAAGGTGGCCCGAAGAACTTCTCGATATGTATCGGGGTACACTTGCATGGGGGACGGGATCATAGAAACAAGAAGGATTCCGTTGTGACTCTTGACCGTAGAGTTGATCTCTGCGAGTAAAGACTTCGTGAGTGGAATACCCTTATCGAGCACCGCCGGGTCGTACCACGCATTAATGATGCCTGGTACGCGCTGGATTTTGACGTCGAGGCCAAACTTTCGAGCGAGCCTTACCCAATCAGGCTTCGTCTGTGCAAGGGATTCCAGCCTCAGTTTCATGACTGAGACGAGCATTGAGATGGGCGGCTTACGAACCGCGACGAAATTAGTGCCTTCGCGAAGCTTAAGTTGCGGCTTATGCGTGAACGCGATGTTGCCATTCGGTCCGATTTCAAAACCGGGCTGAATCGGGTTTTCTGAACGACTCAGGTAGTCCAAACGCAGGTTGTCGAGAATATCGTTCGTAAAGATATTCAACAGGTAAATGTCGCCGACGATGCCCGCATTCGTCAGTCGTCGAAGCAGGATCAGCTCTTGTCCGGTTCCGTATCCAGGAACGCCCGCGTTGATAACGTCATACTTGACCCCCGATTGGCGCCCGTTCAACCGTCGCTCGAGTTGGGTCGAGAAAAGAGTTTCATCGTCGACGGTCTCTCCAAACGTGAAGGAGTCTCCAAGCACAATAATCCGATGCGTACTCGCAGGACTCTGCAGTGTAAGTTCCGGATGGCGGAGACCCATCTTATTGATAAAAACAGTGTGCTTGAAAAATGACTGCGGCGCTTTGATCCTATAGGTGCCTGGTTTGAGGCGCCAACCGAGTTCTTCATCAAACGCATCATGCCGTAGTTCATCGATATTCGAGTAGTAGAACCGGGCCAAACCGAATTCGAGAATGGCGAAACTCAACAATAAACTAAGGCCAATGGCAATAACCGCCGCGAGGACACGACTGAGTCGCGACGCCTTTCGTGGGCGAGCCTGCGGGGTCGTGGATTCAACTGCATTCACGAAAAATCTCCTCTTCAGCCCTTTATCGGATCAAAGGTAATGCATCAATGGTAGCGTAATCGTTCATGCGGGCCTAGCTGCGACTCGATGTAAAGTCTGACTTGGAATCGTCCCGCTTTGGAAGTAGTCTGGAAGTAGATATGCCCAGACCAGTCAAGCGCTGCTGCACCAAACGTCGCTCCGAGCACCAGCAGGATTGTCCCAATATTAGACAGAAAGATTCCTTCGAGCGGCGCTGGCCGTTGAATTCGCACGGCACTCTCTTCTACTTCTATCCTCATGACCATTCTCAACGTGCTCGGATATGGTGGAGATGACTATCTCGCCGTCCGACCATACCAGTAATTAAAAACAACCTCACCTGTTACTAGCGTAATGGATTTAAAGTGCCAGCCCGGAAACTTACTGTCATGTTCGAACAGCAACGAATCTTGAATGTAGTCGTCTTTCATCGACTGTCTAGAACAATGTGTAAATGAAAGGTGCAATGGCGGAGCCCTGCGTGAACACAAGAAGCGATCCCACAAGGACTAACGCCACAACAATTGGCAAGAGCCAGAACTTTTTACGCACTTTCAGGAAAAGCCAAAATTCTTTCAAAAACTCGAGCATGTTA
>QHXA01000330.1:538-5220 GCA_003222755.1 Acidobacteriota bacterium | reverse complement strand
CTTTTTGCGATTACCGGTAATCTGGAAATGAAAGAGGTAACCACCGGCGAGAGTTGTCCGAGCGGCACCGACAAAAAGGTCGCCTTCGTATTGCGGACCCAGCGCACGCCCTTTAACAAATCCGATTCCAGCCGGCGCTACGGCGAACTTCCAACTGAATTCCGGATTGCTGTAGTGAGCTCCAGGGATTAGAACGAGCCGTGAAATTGCCTCCGCAGGAGTGTCGGCAATATTCGTGGGTGGCCACCGGAGTTGTTGCAAGGTGCCACCAAACATGGTGACCTCAATATTTTTGAACTGACTGATGCGCGAAACCGGGCCCATGATTTGTACCCATCCACCATTCATTCCAGGCTCGACGCGGTTGATTTCATCAAAAGCATCGTCGCCGTTTTCCTCTGTCCAGAGATCTCCGCTGATTGGGTCAAAGGCCAGACCAAAGCTGTTGCGTACGCCATAAGCGAAGATCTTCTGAATATTGGCGCCGACCTCGCCTCCGATAGCAGCGCCTGCGCTGAAGAATGGATTGTTCGTGGGTGTTGATCCGTCGTCATTCAAACGCAAAATGACGCCAGTGAGGTGATTGTTATCTGGCGCGGGTCCGCCAAACTGATCATCGGGCTGCGGCGGTGTGGGGCCGTTCACCAAATTCTGTAGCTGTCCTCGCCGGCCGTTGTCGCCGATGATGATGTACAACTTTCCATCCGGCCCGAATCGCAAGACACCTCCATTATGGTTGCCTTGGGCCGGTTGCGCGGCGTCGCCTTGACCAGGAGGAACGGGCGCACCATCATTTTGAAATGCGTGGAGCTTGATCAGATTACGATCGAACGTCAATGTCGATCCGTTCCAGACAAACCGGTCCACCCGGTTTCCGAGTAGCGGCACCGCCAGGATGTTATTTGTGTCCGTGCCAAGCTGGGGCGGATCGGAACACTGTTGCTGCGTGGGAAAAAACGGGTTCGCTGCAGGTGGCGCGGGCGCTGAACACGTCCAGTAGAGGTAGACGCCAGGATTTGCCGGAAAATTGGGGTGGAGCGCAATGCCAAGCAGTCCGCGTTCAGATGCGAAATTGACGGCGAGATCGAGCACAATGCTCTGAATCTGACCGTTCACAACCCGCAGCACTCTGCCGGTGGGTTTTTCCAGCAGGAAGAATTCGTTGGGGCCTATAAAGGCCATTGATGTCGGCTGATTCGCTCCCGAGACCACAGTCCGGACGGCCAGATTAGACACCAGCATGGACGGACCCGGTGCCTGGGCATGAATGACACTGTCCGTTCGCCAGTGGCTCAACGTCAGGAACATGGCGGCCGCTACAAAGATTGTCAACGTGGTGATTTTGAATTTGCTGATGGTCATGGACACCTCCCAACCAAATTTGAAATTGGACGAATCCTGCATCTCAAAAAATCGAAATCCGAATCGCAAATTGGACTTGCGCAGAACAGACGTGTCCAATTTGCGATTTCGGATTTGAAATGAGGTTAGGCCCGTTTGCCGACGCGAGTTGTCACACGAATATCTCTGGTGCGTCATCCTTTCGTCTCTAATTTGTCTCTAAGATGTCTTTCCCTCCACATCCGCAAAAATCTGCTTGTTCCTGTGGCTGGTTTTGATAGCTTTTGAAGGTAAAGACGGTCGCTTCTATGAAAAGGATTTTGGTCGTTGAAGATGATCGTGCTGTTCAAAGAGCCTTAATTCGGCTGTTCCAATCGGAAGACTACGTGGTGGAGGTCACACAAGATGGGCAGTCGGCGCTGCAGTCCTTTCGCCGTTCTGCTCCTTCCGCAGTCGTTCTGGATCTGCGGCTGCCGGAATTATCCGGAAATGATGTCTGCCGCGAGATCAAGAAGGAAGCGCCGTTGGTTCCGGTCATCGTATTAAGCGCAAAGACGGACGTCGCGGATAAAGTGCTTCTGCTCGAGCTCGGAGCGGACGATTACGTCACGAAACCGTTCAGCCCGCGCGAACTCCTCGCCCGCGTACGCGCGGCGGTGCGTCGTACGAGCCGCCTCGAGGGTGCAGAGGTTTTTGCGTTCGGCAATGTTTCGGTAGATTTTGCAAAAATGGAATTAACCCGGCGCGGAGAACCCGTGCCGATGACTGCGCAGGAATTTAGAGTTTTAAAATTCTTCACAGAACATCCGGGCCGAGTTATTTCACGGGCAGAACTTTTAAATCAGGTCTGGGGTTATCAGCATTACCCTTCAACCCGAACCGTGGACAATCATGTCTGGAAGCTCCGGCTAAAGCTCGAGGACGACCCCGGCAAGCCGGTTCACTTTCAGACAATCCACGGAGCGGGTTATAAGTTCGTCGCGTAGACTGCGGGCGTGACCCCCACGAACCGCGTGACTACACTCTTTGAAGAGATCCTGGGATGGTGAAGCTTCGCTTACGCACGAAATTTCTACTTTCGCTGCTGTTGGTGTCTGCTGGTGTTACGTGTGCGACGCTGTGGATGGTCGGAAGAAGCGTTCGTGTGCAACTTCGCAATGAGATCGCGGAGAATCTGGCCAACTCTGTCGTTGTCTTCCATGACTTTCAGCGCCAGCGAGAGATTAACCTGGCTAGCTCTGCGGAACTGCTGGCGAATCTCCCGAGTCTAAAAGCGCTGATGACGACACGCGATGCCGCCACCATTCAAGATGCGTCCACCGATATCTGGCGACTGGCACCAAGCGATCTGTTCGTTTTAGCCGATCCAACTGGGATCGTCTTGGCGATTCACACCTCTATTCCGGGAATCACTCGGACTACAGCACAACAGCTACTGAGAGATTCCTCCGGCACAGATCAATCAATGTTGTGGTGGTTCGGAGGAGGTCACCTCTACCAAGTTTTCTTAAGGCCAATCTACTTTGGAGGTCCAAAAGACGGCACTGTTCTAGGCGTCCTTGGAGTGGGACACGAAATTTCAAACGCGCTCGCCGTGGAGCTTAGCCACGTTGCTTCGAGCGAAGTGGCGTTCTTTTATGAGAAAGGTTTGATCGCGAGCACATTAAATCCTCCCCTGCACGCCGAACTCGCAGAGGTGATACCGGTTGCATCAGACATATCGACCCCCAGCGCCAAAGAGATCCGGCTGGGCGACGAAACGTTCCTTGCGACGACTGTTCAGTTGACCAGTGTTTCTCCCGTGGTTCGGCTTTGCGTGTTGAAGTCCTATGACAAGGCAGCCGCATTCCTCAATAGATTGAACCAGTTCCTCGTTGCTCTAGGCGTCCTGGCAGTTGTGGCCGGAAGCGCCGTGGTTTTCCTCATTTGTTATACGTTCACCAAGCCCCTGGCCAATCTCGTGTCTGGAGTACATGCGCTCGAAACGGGAGACTTCGCCTATCCATTAACGGATCGCCGGGGCGATGAGGTTGCAGAGCTGACCATTGCATTCGATCGAATGCGTTCGACTTTACAGCGGACGCAACAGGAACTTCTCGCCTCCGAGAGGCTGGCTACTATTGGCCGCACGGCCAGCTCAATTTCTCACGACCTGCGCCACCCGTTGACCGCAATCGTCGCCAATGCAGAATTCCTCTGCGCCGATAATCTCGACTCCGCTCAACGCGAGGATCTGTATGGGGAAATCCGCACAGCCGTGGACCAGATGACGGACTTGGTCGATTCATTACTGGAATTCTCTCAGGCCCGCGAGTCTCTACGACGGGTTTTCGGGCCAGTGGAAGAGAGTGTTGCCCACGCTGTACGTGCGGTGCAAGCAGATCCCGAGTTTCAGCACGTGAAAATTGCGGTGTCCCGTGAAGGCCGGTGCGAGGCTTGGTTTGATCCGAAGAAAGTGGAGCGCGCGGTCGTGAACCTGCTGCTGAATGCCTGCGAGTTCGTAGCTCCGAACTCGGGGCAAGTGGCAGTGAACCTCCGCGAGAACGATGGCCGAGTGGAAATCCGTGTGATCGACAATGGACCGGGAGTGGCGGAGCAGATCCGCGACAGACTCTTCGAACCGTTTGTCAGCTACGCGAAGCAAAATGGCATTGGACTAGGTTTGGCAATCGTACAGAAAATTTGCCAAGACCACGGTGGCGACGTGTGTTTGGAAAGCGCCGAACCCGGCAGAACAGTGTTCCGACTGACTCTTCCGTCAGTCCTCGTTCCAGTTTCGGATCAAGTGGGTAGTCGTTCGTGAAGGGGTGGTACGTGCACTTGTCGATTCCGTCATTCCGAACACGCAGTGTCTTGGCTGCGATAGCCCTTCTGATAATGAATGTCCCAGCTCTTAATGCGCAGGACTCGGTCACGGTCACAGGACGCGTCGAGCTCTCGAAAAACGGGGAAAATCGATTTGCGGATCCCTCCGGCACCGTCGTTTGGCTAACACCGGTGGCAGAGTCCGCGCAGATTCAGGCTGGTTCCAGCAGACAGCGCCAGCAACTGTTGCAAAGGCAGAAGACGTTTTCACCGCACCTGCTGGTGGTTCCGGTCGGTTCATCAGTCGAGTTTCCAAACCAGGATCCATTTTTCCACAATGTTTTTTCGCTTTTCGAGGGGAAGCGGTTTGATCTGGGTTTGTACGAAGCGGGGACCAGCCGCTCGGTGCTGTTCAATCGAGCGGGAATCAGTTACATTTTTTGCAACATTCATCCGGAAATGAGCGCTGTCGTGATTGCTTTGAAAACGCCGTATTACGGGATTGCGGATCGCAAAGGAATGGTGGCTATTCCCGA
>QHXA01000330.1:0-533 GCA_003222755.1 Acidobacteriota bacterium | reverse complement strand
TCCCGCACGGCCGGTATGAGATGGAGGTTTGGCATGAGCGGGTCTTGCCGGAAACACTCAAAACCCTGTCGCGGCCGGTCGTCCTGTCCGAAACATCCAGCTCATTAGGAGTTCTGCGGTTGACGGAACAGCGCAATCTCTCGCAAACCCATCGCAATAAGTACGGCCACGTCTACGACAGCCCAACGCCCAGCGGGCCAGCCTACATACGGCCTTGAGATGGGACAGCTCACACCTACATTCAGGCCTTACGCAAACAGTTCCTCGATTGGGTTGGGATTGATGGTTTCCGACGAGCCGATCGGCGCCGTTTGAACGTAAGCATACCCGCGGCCGGATGGCGTATTTTCCACCTTCTTTCGCCAATCGATCCCCAGAGTGGAGTAGATCGTCGCGACCAGATTGTCGATGACCGGTTGGTGCCGATCACCCCATCCCGTCTCGATGCACCTACCGGCCAACTCATCTGTTTTTCCCAACACCCGCTGGCCTTTAACGCCGCCGCCCAGGACAGCCGACGTGAAAACTTCGTC
>QHXA01000329.1 GCA_003222755.1 Acidobacteriota bacterium | reverse complement strand
GTTCAGTTGTGGACTCTATCGAGGGGAATGGAGCCGCTGCTGAGATCGTTCTCGATGAGACACCGTTCTACGCGGAATCGGGAGGCCAGGTCGGTGACACGGGAACGCTCACTTCCCAAAACGGGTTGGCGCGAGTGGTGGATACTTATGCCCCGGTTCGCGGCGTGGTTGTTCACAAGGTTCAGCTCGAGTTTGGAAGGCTCAGCGTCGATGACCAGGTGCAGGCGCAAGTGGATGAAGACCGACGGCGACGCATCGCCGCCAACCACACCGGCACGCACATCTTGCACGCAGTACTACGTGAGACGCTAGGCATGCATGTGAAGCAGGCGGGGTCGTTGGTAGCACCGGACCGCCTGCGGTTCGACTATACGCATTTCGCGCCATTGACGGACCGAGAGATTGAAGAAATTGAGCAAAAGATCAATCAGATCGTGTTCAAGAATTCTCCTGTGCAGACGCAGGTCATGGACATTAACCAAGCCATTACTGCCGGTGCGCTCGCGTTTTTTGGCGAAAAGTATCAGCAACAGGTTCGGGTTGTTTCCATTCCGGACGTCAGTATGGAACTGTGCGGCGGAACGCACACGAAAATGACCGGTGATGTCGGCCTGTTCAAGATCGTAAGCGAGTCCAGCATTGCCTCCGGAATCCGGCGAATCGAGGCATTGACTGGTTTCGGTACATACCTGCGTTTGGAGGAAGACGAAAACCTCATCAACGAAATGGCGCACACATTGCGCGCGCCGCGTACGGAATTGACGCGGGCCGTCACGCGCTTGCTTGACCAACAGCGGCAACTCGAAAACGAGTTGGAAACGCTCAAACGGCACGCTGCGAAATCGCAGCTGGACAGCTTGGTTGAGACACGGAGAGATGTGAAAGGAATTCCAGTTATTTCTCGCAAGGTGGATGGCGTTGACGCTTCGATGCTCCGCGAACTCGCCGAAAGTACCGGCGCAAAAATCGGTTCCGGTATTGTTGTCCTTGGTTTAGCCTCGAACGGCAAAGCGTCGCTGGTGGCCGTCGTCTCCCGGGACCTGCAAAACCGCCTCCATGCGGGAAAGATTATCAAACAGGTGGCGGAACTGATTGGCGGGAGTGGCGGAGGCCGGCCGGATTTCGCGCAGGCCGGGGGTAGAGAGCCCGAAAAGTTGGATTCGGCTTTACAGGCTGTGTACAATATCGTGGCTGACTATCTAATTTGAGCTACTTCAGATTGTGGGTAGGATGCAAAATCGAATTCGCGTCATCTTGAGCGGTCTGGTTTTCATACTCGGTTTCCAGCCGACCGCCGCAAACGCGGAAGATAAGATTCAGGCATTCGTCAATTCGTACGGGAAAGTTGTCTTTACAAACCTTGTCGATAATGCGCCGGCCGCACCGTCGCCGGCTGCCCAAACCACTGATGGTCTCGCCGGACAAATGCCGGCGTGGCTGAACACCATGATCGATGCGATCTCGGCAAATCACCAAGTCGATCCCGCCTTGGTGCGGGCGGTGATGAAAACGGAGTCGAACTTCAACCGCTGGGCAGTGTCGAATAAGGGAGCCCTGGGACTGATGCAGCTCATCCCAAGCACCGGCCGACGTTATGGCGTGCGGGACTTCTTCGACCCGCAGCAGAATATCGATGGCGGGGTTCGTTATCTGAAATTTCTGCTCGAAAAATTCAACGGGAATCTGGATCTTTCCTTAGCTGCGTACAATGCTGGCGAAAATCTAGTCGAGCGATTGGGACGTATTCCGCCAATAGCGGAAACAGCGAATTACGTCCAGAGGGTGCGCGCGATTTACAAGAGCAAGTTCGCACCTGCCGTTGTTGCGTCTGCTCCGCCTGCCATGATGGCTGCCACCTCTGAGCCGGAGACTCCTAAGATTTTCAGGATGGTCGATTCACGCGGAGTTGTGCACTTCTCAAATATTGAGCCACCGAACTGATGAACATTCACGCAGTCGGAATTGCTGCGCTACTGTCCGTTTCACTCTCGGCTGCGCCACAAGCGCAGAACGCTTCGCTGCTCCAAAAGGCCCGTCAGGCCTACATGGTCGCGCAGTCACTGGAAGCTGGACTCAACGAAAAGCCACAGGCGGAGCGTACGCGCGCCGATTACTTGAAGGTCATCAGTGCGTACGAGCGCGTGTATCTGATCACGCCACACACGGGGTACGCAGATAATTCGCTGATTACCATGGCGCGGCTGTACGAGGAAACCAAGGCCGATGCGGACGCCATCAAAACGCTTAAGTTTTTGATTCGCGAATACCCGGCCAGTCCTTTCAAGGACGCGGCCGAAAAGGACGTGGCGCGCCTCAGCGGCATCAAGCTTCAAAGGACCGTGGCAGTAGACAATGTCCGATATTGGGAAGGTCAAAATTCAGTCCGGATTATCGTCGATGTGGGGGGCGAAATCAGGTTCAATCAAGGTGATGCCAAAAACCCGGACCGTGTCTTCGTTGATATTTCACCGGCGAAACTGAATTCGATCCTTCTCGGAAAACAATGGCCGGTGAAATCAAGCTTGCTTCAGCAAATTCGAGTCGGTCAGTACGACAACTCGACCGTTCGCGTGGTTTTGGATGCCGGAAATATCGGCCGCGTAAGTAGCTTTACGTTACGCGACCCGGACCGGCTGGTCATCGATGTGTTTGGGAAGGAAGCACCCCCGCAACTAGCCTCAGTGTCGGCGGGCTCTGCTGCTTCCGTGCCGATCGCTATGGCTCTGCCTCCATCTTCCGCATCGCCATCTGCAACCACCCCGAAAAAACCCGCAGACATTGACGTGAAGACGATCACGGCGGCAAAGGCGACGAATTCGGGAACCCGCTCGCTCGTACGCAGCCTTGGCCTCAAGCTTTCCAGAGTAGTTATTGACGCTGGCCATGGTGGCCACGACACCGGCACAGTCGGCCACGCTGGCTACACGGAAAAAGAATTAGTGCTCGATGTCGCACAGCGGTTAAAGGAATTGATCGAGACCGAGCTTGGCGCTGAAGTGGTGATGACGCGCAGCGACGACAGTTTCGTCCCGCTGGAAACCCGGACTGCGATTGCCAACGAAGAACAGGCGGACCTTTTTATATCCATCCACGCAAATTCCAGCCCGGTCGGGTCCGTCCGCGGCGTAGAAACGTATTTCCTAAACTTCACCTCATCGCGCGAGGCCTTGGAAACAGCATCTCGCGAAAACGCGGCATCGGAGCGTTCGATTCACGAACTGCAGGATCTCGTAAAGAAGATCATGCTGCGGGACAAAGTGGACGAATCGAGAGAACTGGCGCAACACATCGAGCGGTCACTAGCCGCCCGGAAGGGCTCTGGAATCGATCGCGGAGTGAAGCAGGCGCCGTTCGTCGTGTTAATCGGGGCGAATATGCCTTCGGTCCTTGCTGAGATCTGCTTTATCAGCAACCCTCAAGACGAAAAGCTTGTCAAGACTCCTCAAAGCCGCCAGGCGATTGCCGAGTCTCTGTACGAAGGTGTAAGATCTTATGCGGTATCGCTAAGCGGTACCAAGACCGCAAAAACACAGGAAAAAAGTCAGGAGTAATGGCGTAGGAGGACGTGGGAATTTCAGGACGGAGGAAAAACTCGAATTACAAAGTTTTTCCTCCGTCCTGAAATCCCCACGTCCCCGACGCTGGAGAAGAATGATTAGAAGTTGGTTCTGGGGCCTGCTGTGCACGTTCCTGATCACGGCGGCTCTGCAGGGCCAGTCGCGGGAATCTGTCCTTAAAACTGTTCAAGAAACCTCAACGTGGTCCCCTGTCGATAAGCCCTCATCATACGATGAAAAAACGATTCAAGCGCTCGATGCGAAGCGCGCGCCGGCGATCAATCGCTATGGACTAACGGGCGCCACGGTTCAGAACTGGCGAGGCCCGAACGGGAACGTTCGCCTGACGCTGTACGAAATGCTTGACGCAACTGCGGCATACGGCCTCTTCACACTGGATCGCAACATTGATCAGCCGGGCTTTGCCGCAATTGCTGTCGGCACAGAAGGATTTCGCATCGGTAATCGTGCCGAATTTTGGCAATCGAAGTACGTCGTCAGGCTTGAAGGCGACAAGCGCGCAAGTGATGATCTCGCGCGGACTATCTCCCAAACCATCCTCGGCCGGTCGAGAAAGCCGCCCGTATCGACGCACCTGCCGCCTGCAAATCTGATTCAAGGTTCCGATAAATACGTTGTCGATGCATCCGGCATCGGCCGCGAGCTCAATCTTGATCCGCAGTCGTTGGGATTCGATGACAGCGTCGAAGTGGCCACAGCGTCTTACCGGGTTGGCGGCAACAAGGCCCGACTCGTACTTCTGATGTATCCCACACAACAGATCGCAAAGAAATACGAAGACCGGTGGGCAACGGCCGCTCCGAACGATGCGGCTTTCCGTAAGCGAGTGGGGGCACTCTTGGCTTTGGTACGCGGCTCACGCGATGCTTCGATTGCGACGGCAATTCTCGACGGGGTCAATTACGAAACGCAGGTTACCTGGGACCAACCGCGCCCGGACGTTTCGCTGCGAGAGGTGATCCTCACAATCTTTACTTTCATTGGTATTGGTTTGCTGTTCACGAT
>QHXA01000328.1 GCA_003222755.1 Acidobacteriota bacterium | reverse complement strand
CTTGCTAACACAAAATCCCCGGATATAGGATCGATGACACGGATAACCCAAAAACGGGGCATGGATGACCCATCCAGACCAAAAGGATTTGGTTTTTCTGAAAGAGCTTCTTGCAGCCGGTAAAGTCGTACCTGTCATCGATAGATGTTATCCATTAGGTGAAGTTGCCGAAGCTATCAGGTATCTTGTCGAAGGACACGCCCGAGGAAAAGTTGTCATCACTGTCGAACATAAATCTTTCGATGGAGAACAAACGTGAAGAAACCTCTTATGCTCACTGCTCTGGGACTCGCTGCTTGCGTGATGAGCGCGGGTCTGTTGGCTGCACAGGATCCAGTCGTCGGATCGAATGATCCGGAGTCCCTTTTCACCAGCAAGGATCCCAAGCTGAACACCAACAAGCAGGCCGCCATGCACATCATGCGAGACCTTCTCGAAGCAGGTCACTGGGATGAGGCACCGAAATGGCTCACCGAGAAGTACATTCAGCACAATCCCTGTTGCGCGAATGGACGGCAGACGGTCATGAATTTTTTCGGCGGCCGCGGAAATCCGAGGCCAATTCCGAACAAGAACAGTTGGGCAACGAAGGTGGTGTCGGTTGTTGCCGAAGGCGACTACGTGACCGTAGCGGTCGTCCGCGAGTGTGCAGATCCTCGCACGGCGGGCAAGACGTATACCACGACGTGGTTTGACATGTGGCGTTTCGTCGATGGCAAGGCCGATGAGCACTGGGACTTCGGCACGGTCGCAGGCCAGGGCAACCCTGCTGACTGCGCCCGGGTCGGAGGTGCAGGTGGCGCTCCCCCGGCAGGCGGCCGAGGACAACGTTAATCAATTGTCCGCGGTGAGCGCGACCTTTCACCAAAGCTACTGTTGTCCGCGTTGACCTCGGCCTCCGCCTCCACGACCGCCCGGTGCGGGCAACGCATAGGCCACCAACTGTGCGGTCGTTCCGGCTTGTGCGTTTGCGGCCACCGGCACAAGGATGAACTGACGTCCCTCATGGACGTAGCTCATCGGGACGCCTGTCTGCATCCCGGGCATTGGGATCTGCGCGATATCTTCACCGGTCTTCTTATCGTAGGCGTGGAGCAAAGGATTCGTGCCGTCGCCGGCAAAGAGCAACGTCTTCGTCACCAGAAGTCCGACCAGTCGCGGGCTACCCGTCTTGGGAATATCTACTCCCTGAAGTGCCGGATGATTCTTCACGTTCGCCGGCGTGTCTCCGTTCGCGATCTGCCACGCGATCGTGCCCTTGTTCACGTCGTACGCTGTGATTCGGCCATAGGGTGGCTTGATGATGCTCAACCCCTGAATCGTTGGAAATGGCGCACCACCACCGGTCACATAATCGAATGGAGGAAGCGCGGGATTCGCCGGCGGGGCATTCGGCGCCGGTGTGTTCGGACGCAGCGCGATAACGTAGGGTGACGTCGATGAGCTGACGTATACAAAGCCGGTTTCTGGGTCGGCCCGGCCGCCCCACCAATTCGTGCCGCCGAAAAACATGACGGTTCCGCGGGTTCCGTCGGGCGCATTCGCCAGCGATCCCGGCATGAAGATATCGCCGTAGCGCAGGTTGGAAGCCTTCAGCGCCGCAATCGCTTCCTGTCGCAATGCCGGTGTGAAGTCGATCAGGTCACTCTCCTTCAATGATTGCTGGCCAAAGGCTGGAGGCTTTGAAGGAATGGGTTGCGTGGGCGAGGTCCATTCTCCCGGAACGTCCGTCTGCTTCACTGGCGTTTCCGGTATCGGCCAAACTGGTTGTCCGTTTGTTCGGTCGAAAACATAGGTAAACGCCTGCTTCCCGGTTTGCACAACAGCCTTGATCGGCCTTCCGTCGACATTGATGTCGATCAGGATCGGCGCCGGCGGCATGTCGTAGTCCCAGATGTCGTGATGAACCAGTTGCTGGTGCCAGATCCTTTTACCTGTCTTGATATCGATACACACCAGCGAATTCGAGAAGAGATTCGCGCCGGGCCGGTGGCCGCCATAGAAGTCGTTGGTCGCATCTTCGATGTTGAGATACGCGTAGCCAAGTTCGTCGTCGGTGGAGAACGGTCCCCACACGCCTGCGTTGCCTGAGTAATCGGCCGACCCGTTCAGCCACGTCTCGTATCCGAATTCGCCTTTTCGCGGAATCGTGTGGAACACCCAGAGCTTCCGTCCGGTACGGGCGTCGAAACCCATCACATCGCCCTTGACGTTTTTGTACGAAGGCGAGGTCGGCGTCAGCGCGGGACCGACCATAATGACGCCATTGGAAACGACCGGCGGCGAACTGTTGCCGATCCTTCCAATAAGGTCACCGGGGAAATCGAGATCCAACGCTTCGAAGAGATCCACGGTGCCGTTTTGTCCGAAACTGGGAACGGGAACGCCCCTCTTCAGGTCTAGCGCGACCAGCCGCAATCCCGGCGTGATCGTGATGATGCGTTCCTCCGCGCCGTCTTTCCAGTAGCCGACGCCGCGCGCGTAGGTACGAGGAGCCCGCGTTTCGCGTTCGTCTTGAGGCGGTCTCCATGTCCAAAGTGTTTCGCCTGTGCCCGCATCCGCCGCAACAATCGTGCGGCGCGGACTCAACGGAAAATAGAGAATACCGTTGATCATGAGGGGAGTGACTTCCGTACTGGTTGCTCCGAAGTTGTCGAACTTCCAGCTCCATGCAATCTGGAGATTCTTGACGTTATCGCGGTTGATCAGATCGACCGCTGAATAACCGGTGCTTCCATTCTCCGCAGAATACGAGAGCCACTGCCCCTCCTTGGCGCCTTTTTGGGCAACCAGCGGCAGAACCAGCAATAACGCGGGAATCAGTAAACCTAGAGAGTATCGAAGTGATCGCAACATTCATTTCTCCTCATAGCTGGCCACGAGTCCGTTATGGATTTGCCGCACGGTACACCCGATTTTGAAACCATGTCAAATCGCGAGGTTCGGCCCTTTATGCGCAAAGTACTGTTCATCGCTGACCTTCTCCATCCAGTCAACGGCCTCCGTCGAGCTGTTCCACAATCGCGATGTGCGTCATGGCCGTGGTTGCCTTGGCGCCGTGCCAATGCTTCTCACCCGGCGGGCACCAGATGACGTCACCCGGCCGCAGATGGGCTTTTTGAGACGGCTTACTTACCCCGCGAGCGCTGCAGCCGCTCGTAATCCTTCTCGCCCTCGAGGCAAAACTCGTCGATGAGATCAGTGTCGGCTTCCAGGCTCTCGGTCAGGTATACGGTGAACGGCTTGGTGTACACCTTCGGATCGTCAATCGTGAGTTCGATCTCGAGAGTGCCGAAGTTCGGCCGGCGCATCTTCTCCGTCATCTTTGCAGCGTCGCTCATCGGACTGCCCCACGTGTCGATCCACAGGTCATCGCGGAACCCTTCGGTCTGCACCACGAGCGTGTCGCCTTCCCAGTGCGCCGTCGAGTAGCCATTCCAGGTGGGATTGGGATCGTTCGGCTGCGGTCGCCCGTCGATGAAAATCTGCAGGTACATCGCGTTCACTTCGTAGAGCAGCACGAGGAGCTTCGGCGTATGCACTGCCTTTGTGAGGTGCGGCAGCGTCCAATGCCGCGGCGGGTTGTCCGGCAGACACCGCACGTGTGGATCGTCAATGCTCAAAGCCGCATGGCGTTCCTCAAACAGCTTGGCAGCCCAGGGCTGATACGGGAGCGTCCCGCCGGGCAAATTCCTCCCGAGGTTACCCCCGAGCGGGGATCCGCCGATTTCGGTCCCGCACGGCACGGGGTCGCCGGAGGCGTTTACGCATTGCCTGGATTGCGCGGCGTGCCAGACGCCGGAGAAGTCGGGATGCCCGTCCGGCAGGCGCGGAGCCGGCGCGGTCAGGTCGGGCTGGCCGTTAGGTTTTCTCGGAATGCCTTCCGTCGGATACCGCAGCCACTGGCCGGATGCAACGGCCGACACGCCAATCAGCGCAAGAAAGACATATGCCAGTACGTGAAGACGCCTCATATTCCCTCCCGTTCCTTTGCCCGCCCTGGGGCACGGAATTGGTGCATATTACCGCAGCCACGATAATCGGTCATCTTGAACTACTTGGCGCGACAGGAGAGAGTGTTAATGGTGCGTTCTCGGGAGCTGTGAACGTTCTGAATGGATCGGCCGTAGGCTTGACCGCGGCCGGAAACCAGCTCTGGACTCTGGACAGTCCGGGAGTCCCTAGTGCGGCAATCACTTTTGACTGTTTTGGGTGCGCCCTGGCTGCCGGGGACTTCGATGGAGATGGCAAGGACGACCTGGCGATCGGCGGAAAGCGAGAGGACCTCAATAAGGGCCTTGTCCACATCTTACGAGGCTCGGCCGCTGGTCTGACAGCGACGGGAATGCAGGAGTGGACTCAGAACAGCGTTGGAACACAGAACGTGGCCGAGTTGTTTGACTACTTCGATTCTGCCCCGTCGGCGACTTCAACCACGATGGGGTAGACGACCTCGCAGTCGGAGTTCCAGGCGAAGATACTGTGTAATGAACCTTACGATTCCTAACGAGTAACGCCGCAGTGTTTACGCATTCGATCCGCTTGGACAAATAGTCGGAATCAAACGTGCTAGATTTCAGCCGAGGCTATTTCCGACAACGCGGTTATACGACCACTAGCCTTGCCCGGTTGCGTCTACTCCTGTCGTAATGCAGTCATCGGATCGATTTTAGATGCCTGCCTAGCCGGAATATAGCCGGCA